>NZ_DBMDHH010000062.1:0-13707 GCF_057433415.1 Anaerotruncus sp.
GCGCTCCGCCCCGCGACCCCGGCTTGAGTCCGCTGCGCGGACCCGGCCCTACGAGCCGGAACTCTAAGCGGAATCTCCGGGAGTACCTTGCCATAACCCGCAGACTGCCGCCGCTCCCCACGGGTACACAAGCTGTGGGCACAATTCAGGTTGCAGGCGCTCCCAACAACGGCGGTCGGAAGGCTCGCCGGGAACGCACGGCGGAAAACAACGCCCGTTCCGGGCGTTCGCGCGCTCTGCGCGCGTGCGCGGCGAAGCTGTGCAGTTTTCCGCCTCCCCGTGGTGAGATGCGAGCGAAACAAAAGCGGCCGTTCCTCCCCGAACGCACTTCCGGTACGGTTCCGGAGACTTGCCGGCAGAGGCATTGCGCCCGCGGCGCGGCGGCCGGCGGGATGCTGTACACCCGTCCACTCATCCGTAGTCGGGGCGCCGCCGACTTTGGCCGCAGGCCAACCGGAAGCGGCGCTGGGGGTCAAGGGGGCATAGCCCCCTGCGGCTTCTTTCCCCCATTTCTTGTCCGTACAAGAAATGGGGCCGCCCGCCGGGGCGGGACCCGGCAACTCCGCCGCTCACTGAGCGGCAAGCCTAAGAATTATACCGGTTCATCGCAAGCTCGATCTTGCCGTCGACGATGAGTATGGCGGCGCGGGCGGCGGTGTCGAACACCTTGTCGAGCGTTTCCGCCTGGTCGGCGGGGAACTTGCCGAGCACCCACGCGGCCAGGTCGTAATCGGGGCGGGGCTTTTTGCCCACGCCGATCTTGACGCGGGGGAATGTGTCCTTCCCGGTCAGATAGATGATGCTTTTGATGCCGTTGTGGCCGCCGTCGCTGCCCTGCCGCCGGATGCGCAGGCGGCCCACGTCGAGGCTTACGTCGTCGAAGAGGACGAGCACCTGCTCGATGGGAATCTTGTGGAACTGCATCGCGTCGCGCACCGCCTCTCCCGAATTGTTCATGAAGGTGGAGGGCTTCATCAGCAGCACCCGGTGCTCGCCGATCATCGCGTCGCCGCAGAGGGATTTGAATTTGAGTCGGTCGATTTTGGCCCCCAGCTTTTCGGCGAGGGCGTCGACGGCCAGGAAGCCCGCGTTGTGGCGGGTGTTTTCATAGTCGCGGCCGGGGTTCCCCAGGCCGACGACGAGATACTCCACCGGGCCGCGCGGCAGGGCGGAGAGGGTTTTTGTCTGACGTTTTAAAAACATGGAACCGCTCCTTCTTCCCACAGACGGGAAAAGGACGGGATATCGTCGGATACCCCGTCTCTGGATTGTGAATTTCGCGCCGGCGTCAGACGAAGAGGGGGGACACCGGCTTGTCCTCGTAGATGCGTTCGATCGCTTCCGCGAAGACGGGCGCGACCGACAGCATGGTGATTTTGTCGAGCATCTTTTCAGGCGGGATGGGGATGGTGTCGAGCAGGACGAGCTCCTTGATGCAGCTCTGTTCAATCCGCTCGAGCGCGGGCCCGGAGAGCACCCCGTGGGTGGCGCAGGCGTACACCTCGCTGGCGCCGCCCTTTTCGAGGATCGCCTGCGCGCCGTTGCAGAGGGTGCCCGCGGTGTCGATCATGTCGTCGACGATGATCGCCTTTTTGCCGCGCACGTCGCCGATGATGTTCATGACTTCCGAGACGTTGGCACGCTGGCGGCGTTTGTCCACGATGGCCAGCGACACGTCGAGCCGCTCGGCGAATTTGCGCGCGCGGGCGACCGAGCCGAGGTCGGGGGAAACGACGACGATCTCCTCGCGCGGCTCCCCCGAAAAGCGGGAGCCGAAATAGGGGGCGAGCAGCGGCACGCCCTGGAGATGGTCGACGGGGATGTCGAAGAAGCCCTGGATCTGGGAGGCGTGCAGGTCCATTGTAAGCACCCGGTCGGCGCCCGCGACGGAGATGAGGTTGGCGCACAGCTTGGCGGAGATCGGCTCGCGCGCCTTGACCTTGCGGTCCTGCCGCGCGTAGCCGTAGTAGGGAACGACCGCCGTGATCCGCCCGGCCGACGCGCGCTTGAAGGCGTCGATCATGATGAGCAGCTCCATCAGGTTGTCGTTGACCGGCCGGCAGGTCGACTGCACGACGAACACGTCGGAGCCGCGCACCGACTCGCCGATGTTCACCGAGATCTCCCCGTCGGAAAAGTGCCTGACCTCGCTCTTGCCGAGCGGCAGCCCGAGGTTGCGGGCGATCTGCGCCGCAACCCTGGGAGTCGCGTTTGCAGCAAAAATTTTGATGTCCTTCCCGTGAAGATTCATGCCGCCTTTCCCCTTCCCGTTATGCCCTTTATTTTTTGTCCGCCTTGAAGGCGATTTTCTCGTCCGACCAGCCCTCTTTGATCTCCTGCCGCACCCGCCCGATCGCCAGCGCGCCGGCGGGCACGTCGGAATCCACCGTCGTACCCGCGGCGGTGTACGCGCCCTCGCCGATCCGGACCGGCGGGATCAGGTTGGTGTTGCAGCCGATGAAGGCCCGGTCGCCGACGGTGGTGCGGAACTTCTTCTTGCCGTCGTAGTTGGCGGTCACGACGCCGCAGCCGAAATTGCAGTACCGGCCCACGTCGCTGTCGCCGATATAGGTCAGGTGCGCGATCGACGTCCCGTCGCCGACCGTCGCATTCTTGACTTCCACAAAGTCGCCGATCTTCACGCCGTCCCCGATGTGGCTGTCGGGCCGCAGCTGGGTGAACGGCCCGATGCGGGTGCCCTCCCCCACGGTCGAGTCGGTCAGGTAGGAGGCGAGCACGCGGGTGCCCGCCCCGACGGTGGAATCCTTGATGTAGGAGTTGGGGCCGATGACGCAGCCCGGGCCGATCACCGTCCTCCCCTCGAGGACGGTACCCGGCAGAATCCGCGCGTCGCGGCCGATCTCGACCTGCGCGCCGATCAGAATGCCGTCGGCGCAGGGGATGTCGACGCCGTTATCCAGGTGGCGCAAGAGCATCCGCTCGCGCGCGAGAGTGTTGAGCGCGAGCAGCTGCCTGCGGTCGTTCGCGCCGAGGACGATCTGCGCGTCCTCGCAGAACCAGGCCCCCACCCGGCGGCCCTCCGCGGCCGCGATGGCCGGCACGTCGGTCAGATAGTATTCCCCCTGCGCGTTCTGGGGGGTGAGCTTTGCGAGCGCCCCGGCCAAAAACGCCGCGTCGAACCAGTAGACGCCCGCGTTGATCTCGGTGATCGCGCGGGTCGCCTCGTCGCAGTCGCGCTCCTCCACGATGGCGCGCACGCCGCCGTCCGGACCGCGCAAAACCCGCCCGTAGCCGAACGGGTCGGCCGGCCGCGCGCTCACGAGGGTCACGGCGTTTTGCTCGGCGCGGTGCTGCCGGAGGGCAGCGGTGATCGCGCCTCCTTCGATGAAGGGGGCGTCCCCGTAGAGCACGAGCGCGTCGCCGCCCGCGGCCAGCGCGTCCGCGGCCGCCATGACCGCGTGCCCGGTGCCGCGCCGCTCCCGCTGGCAGACGAATTTGCAGCCGGGGGAAACCGCCGCCTCAACGAGTTTTGCACCCTCCCCCGTCACGATCGTGATGTCGTCGATCCCGGCGTCGCGCACGGCGTTTTCCACCCACCGGATCATCGGCTGAAAAAGCACCTCGCAAAGCACCTTGGGCCGGTCGGATTTCATGCGTTTTCCGTCCCCCGCCGCAAGGATGATCGCAAAGGTGCGCCTGTCTTGTGCGGCCAAAGCCATCCCGCCTTTCCGCGCCGCGCCGGCCGCCCGGGGCCGGAAAACGCCTGCGCATCGGTATTTTGCAGGGCCGCGGGCGGCTCCGCCGCCCTCCCATGCATTTATTATCGCAAGTTTTTGAGCAGTTTGCAAGAGATTGCGCGGGGATTTTGTCGTAATATTGGAAATAATTTTTGTGTAAAACGGTATAAAGGGGCTGGAAAAAACACACATTCTTTGATATAATGAAATGCATGCAGACAGGCTTCCCGCTGTGGCCGCGGGCGCCCCGACCGCGTGCGTTTCATCCGCGCGGACCGCTCTGTTTCGGCGCTTGCCGCAGCGAGCGCCGTTTTTCCGGTGGTCAACAAACAAAATGGAGGTAAAAAAAGTGGGAAAAAAATTCGTTTACATGTTCTCCGAGGGCAATAAGGACATGCGTGAGCTCCTCGGCGGCAAGGGCGCGAACCTCGCCGAAATGACCAAGGCCGGCATGCCGGTTCCGCAGGGCTTCACCGTCTCGACCGAGGCCTGCACCCAGTACTACACCGACGGCCGTCAGATCAATGACGATATCCAGAAGCAGATTTACGAGGGCCTCGCCAAGATGGAGGAGATCTGCGGCAAAAAGTTCGCGGATCCCCAGAACCCGCTGCTCGTCTCCGTCCGTTCGGGCGCGCGCGCCTCGATGCCCGGCATGATGGACACCATCCTCAACCTCGGCCTCAACGACACCGTCGTCGAGGGCTTCGCGAAGTTTACCAACAACCCGCGCTTCGCCTATGACTCCTACCGCCGCTTCATCCAGATGTTCTCCGACGTCGTCATGGAGCTGCCCAAGCCCGAGTTCGAGAAGATCATCGACCAGGTCAAGGAAGAGAAGGGCGTCAAGCAGGATATCGAGCTGACCGCCGACGACATGAAGGAGCTTGTCAAGCGCTTCAAGGCCTTCTACCTCGAGAAGAAGGGCGTCGAGTTCCCGCAGGAGCCCAAGGTCCAGCTCATGGAAGCCGTCAAGGCCGTCTTCCGTTCGTGGGACAACCCCCGCGCCAACGTCTACCGCCGCATGAACGAGATCCCCTACGACTGGGGCACCGCCGTCAACGTCCAGCAGATGGTCTTCGGCAACTCGGGCGACAAGTCCGGCACGGGCGTTGCGTTCACCCGCAACCCGGCCACCGGTGAGAAGGCGCTCTTCGGCGAGTACCTGATCAACGCGCAGGGCGAGGACGTCGTCGCCGGCGTGCGCACCCCCTCCCCGATCAGCCACCTCCATGAGGATATGCCCGAGGTCTACGACGAGTTCGCGAAGATCGCCGACCGCCTCGAGAAGCACTACAAGGACATGCAGGACATGGAGTTCACCATCGAGAACGGCAAGCTCTACATGCTCCAGACCCGTAACGGCAAGCGCACCGCCGCCGCCGCCCTCAAAGTCGCGGTCGACCTCGTGGACGAGGGCATGATCGACGAGAAGGAGGCCGTCCTGCGCGTGGAGCCCAAGCAGCTCGACGCTCTGCTGCACCCGCAGTTCGATTCCGACGCGCTCAAGACCGCCAAGCTGATCGGCAAGGGCCTCGCGGCCTCCCCGGGCGCCGCCTGCGGCAAGGTCGTCTTCTCCGCCGAGGATGCCAAGGAGTGGGCCGACCGCGGCGAAAAGGTCGTTCTCGTCCGCCGCGAGACCTCCCCTGAGGACATCGAGGGCATGGCCGTGGCGCAGGGCATCCTGACCGTCCGCGGCGGCATGACCTCCCACGCGGCCGTCGTCGCGCGCGGCATGGGCACCTGCTGTGTCTCCGGCTGCGGCGAGATCGAGGTCGATTACGACGCCAAGAAGTTCACCCTCGGCGGCATGACCATCAACGAGGGCGACTATATCTCCATCGACGGCTCCACCGGCAACATCTACGGCCAGGCGGTCCCGACCGTCGCGGCCTCCATCTCGGGCGACTTCGGCCGCTTCATGGCCTGGGCCGACAAATACCGCAAGCTCCAGGTCTGGACCAACGCCGACACCCCGCGTGACGCCAAGCAGGGCTTCTCCTTCGGCGCACAGGGCATCGGCCTGTGCCGCACCGAGCACATGTTCTTCGAGGGCGAGCGCATCAAGGCGATGCGTGAGATGATCGTCGCCGAGAACACCGAGGACCGCAAGAAGGCCCTCGCCAAGATCATGCCTTACCAGCAGGGCGACTTTGAGGCGCTCTACGAGGCGATGGAGGGCCAGCCGGTCACCATCCGCTTCCTCGACCCGCCGCTCCACGAGTTCCTGCCCACCAAGGCGGAGGACATCAAGGAGATCGCCGGCGAGCTGGGCATCACCGTTGAGAAGCTCAAGGCCGTCATCGAGAGCCTGCACGAGTTCAACCCGATGATGGGCCACCGCGGCTGCCGCCTCGCCGTCTCCTATCCGGAGATCGCCGAGATGCAGACGACCGCCGTCATCAACGCCGCCCTCAGCGTCACCAAGAAGGGCAAATACAACATCAAGCCGCTTATCATGATCCCGCTGGTCGGCGAGGTCAAGGAGCTCAAGTTCGTCAAGGACGTCGTCGTCGCCACCGCCGACAGGATCATCAAGGATTCCGGCGTGAAGATGGAGTACGAGGTCGGCACCATGATCGAGATTCCGCGCGCGGCCCTCACCGCCGACGAGATCGCGACCGAGGCCGAGTTCTTCTCCTTCGGCACCAACGACCTGACCCAGATGACCTTCGGCTTCAGCCGCGACGACGCGGGCAAGTTCCTCGACTACTACTACGAGAACAAGATCTACGAGTCCGATCCGTTCGCCCACCTCGACCAGAAGGGCGTCGGCAAGCTGGTTGAAATGGCTGTCAAGCTCGGCCGCCAGACCCGCCCCGACATCCACCTGGGCATCTGCGGTGAGCACGGCGGCGACCCGACGTCCGTCGAGTTCTGCCACCGCACCGGCCTGGACTATGTCTCCTGCTCGCCCTTCCGCGTGCCGATCGCCCGCCTTGCCGCCGCGCAGGCCGCGATCAAATTCCCCCGCTAAACAGCATTGAAAAGGTCCCCCGCGTTTGCGGGGGACCTTTTTTGCGCCTTTGCTACTCCGGTGGGAGGAAAGTCTCCCGGTAACCCCTGTCCTGCGGAATCCATCTGGGGCAGGCCGCCATTCTCGGGCGGCAGTTTTTGGCGCGCGGCGGGTGTATGCAGTGCCCTGCATTGATGGATTGGTACCCGTTCATCCAAATGTAGTGCTGATGGTAATAGCCGCAGTCCTGACAGGTATGTTCGTTGTCCATATCCATAGTAAATAGGCCCCTTCATAAATTCATTCTATGATCAACTTTAAAACGTCGGCCTCCCAGTCTCGTCACCGTCGACGACCCCATTCTATCACTCCCGTAAGATAATATGAAGAAAATAGATATACCGTATATTCACAAAATTTAAATTGCGTTGCAGCAGGCCCCGTTCTTTTTTTCTTGAAAAAAGAACCAAAAAATCGCTTTTCAGGATAGAGCTTCCGCGCTTTGCAAAGCGCGGCAAGGGGCTCCGCCCCTTGACCCCGCCGCCTTTGAAAAGGCGGGCGAAACTTATAGAGCTTTGCGCTTTGCAAGGCGGGCGAAACGTTTTGTTTGTTTGGATTCCGCCGCCCTTGCATGTCGGCCCGCTTTTTACTATAATAAGAAGGAGTATTGCGCCCGCCGCCCGGCGCGCGCTAAATCATCAAAAGTTCTCCGCCGAAGCCCTCTTTCAAGAGGGCTGGAAAGGTGTTATGAAACGGATTTTTCGTGCTGTGACCTCCTACCTCCGCCAGACCGACAAATGGCTCTGGGCGATGTGCCTTGCCCTCAGCGCCTTCAGCGTTCTGCTGCTCGGCGGCATTCACGATTCGGGCAACGCCATCAACGCCGCCGACGTGGGCCTGCGGCAGATCGCCGTGCAGGCGGGCGCCGCCGCCATCGGCGCGGCCGCGGCGGTCGTCATCTCCCGCTTCGACTACCACACGCTCGGCCGCCTCTGGAAGCTGCACGTCCCGCTTATGTACGGGCTCGTGCTGCTCACCTTCCTGATCGGCGAGGGCACCGCCGCGCGCCCCGAGGATAAGTCCTGGCTGCGCCTCGGGCCGCTCACCCTCCAGCCGACCGAGCTGCTCAAGATTTCCTTAATCCTCACGCTCGCCTATCACATCTACAAGCTCCACGACCAGGTCAACCGCCCGGTCAACCTGCTGGCGATCTGCGTGCACGGGGCCATCCCCGTCCTGATCGTCCACTTCCAGGGGGACGACGGCACCGCGCTGGTCATCGCCTTCATCTTTGTGGGGATGCTTTTCGCGGCGGGCGTCAGCTGGAAATACGTCGCCGCGGCGGTGGTGGCGGCGGTGGCCGCCGCGCCGCTCGCCTGGAACTATGTCATAAACCCCGACCAGAAGCAGCGCATCCTCGCGCTCTTCGACCCCAACGCCGACCTGCTCGGCGGGCTTTACCAGCAGTATAACGCCAAGCTCGCGATCGGTTCGGGACAGATCTGGGGCAAGGGGCTCTTCGGCGTCAGCCACCAGTATGTCCCCAAGGTGCACAACGACTTTATCCTCGCCTTCATCGGCGAATCGTTCGGCTATGTCGGGTGCCTGGCCGTCATCGCCCTCTTCGGGGCGCTCTGCTGCAAGATGCTCCACAACGCCCGCCGCGCGGAGGATTCCCTCGGCCGGCTCATCTGCGTCGGCGTCTTTACCCTCATCTCCGCGCAGGTCTTTGTCAACGTGGGCATGTGCCTCATGGTGCTGCCCGTCATCGGCATCACGCTGCCCTTCCTCTCGGCGGGCGGATCGTCGGTGCTCTCCATCTACCTGGGGCTGGGACTTGTGCTCTCGGTCTACATGCACACCTCCCGCAACCTCTTCAGCCGTTGATCACGGGGGCGTTCCCCCTGCCCGCCGGGCGGCGGATCACATCGTATGGAAAGGACCGTAGCCATGAAGACTGACATCGAGATCGCGCAGGCGGCGTCCATGCTGCCCATCCATGAAATCGCCGACCGCTTGGGGATCCTGCCGGAGGAGCTGGAGCCCTACGGCCGCTACAAGGCCAAGCTGTCCGAATCGGTCTACGCCCGGCTGGCGGACCGTCCCGACGGCAAGCTGGTGCTTGTCACCGCCATCAACCCCACCCCCGCTGGCGAGGGCAAGACCACCACGACCGTCGGGCTGGGCCAGGCGATGAAAAAGATCGGCAAAAACGCGATTATCGCGCTGCGCGAGCCCTCCCTCGGTCCGGTCTTCGGCATCAAGGGCGGCGCGGCGGGCGGCGGCTATTCGCAGGTCGTGCCGATGGAGGACATCAACCTGCACTTCACCGGCGACATGCACGCGATCACCGCCGCCAATAACCTGCTCTGCGCGGTGCTCGACAACCACCTCCAGCAGGGGAACTCCCTCGGCGTCGACCCGCGCCGCATCCTCGTGAAGCGCTGCATGGACATGAACGACCGTGCGCTGCGCTCCGTCGTCGTGGGGCTGGGCGGCAAGGTGAACGGCGTGCCGCGCGAGGACGGCTTCATGATCACCGTCGCCAGCGAGGTGATGGCGATCCTCTGCCTCGCCGCCGATCTGACCGACCTCAAAAAACGTTTAGGCGATATTCTTGTCGCTTATACTTACAGTAATACCCCCGTCTACGCGCGCGACCTCCGGGTGAACGGCGCGATGGCGGCGCTTTTAAAGGACGCGCTCAAGCCGAACCTCGTGCAGACGCTCGAGAACACCCCCGCGCTCATGCACGGCGGGCCGTTCGCGAACATCGCGCACGGCTGCAACTCGGTGCGCGCGACCCGCCTGGCCCTCAAGCTCGCCGACTACACGATCACCGAGGCGGGCTTCGGCTCCGACCTGGGCGCGGAGAAGTTCATGGACATCAAATGCCGTTACGCGGGGCTTTCGCCGTCGGCGGTGGTGCTTGTGGCGACGGTGCGCGCCCTCAAATATAACGGCGGCGTGCCCAAGACGGAGACGGGCGTCCCCAACCCGGACGCGCTCAAAAAGGGCCTCGTGAACCTCGCGGCCCACGTGGAGAACATGCAGAAATTCGGCGTGCCGGTCGTCGTGGCGATCAACCGCTTCGCGGCGGACAGCGACGAGGAGCTTGCCATCCTCGCGGACTACTGCAAACAGGCGGGCTGCCGGTTCGCGCTCTCCGAGGTGTTCGCGAAGGGCGGCGAGGGCGGCATGGAGCTCGCGCGCGCCGTCGTCGAGGCGTGCGCGGACCCGTCCGATTTCCATCCGCTCTACGATGCCGCGCTCCCTATAAAGGAGAAGATCGAAGCGATCGCGTCGCGCATCTACGGCGCGGCGGCGGTCAGCTACAGCGCGGCGGCCGAAAAGATGATCCGGGAGATCGAGGCGCTCGGCAAGGCCGACCTGCCCATCTGCGTGGCAAAGACGCAGTATTCCCTCTCGGACGACCCGGCGAAGCTCGGGCGGCCGCAGGGCTTCACGGTCAACGTCAAGGAGATCCGCCTGTCGGCGGGGGCGGGCTTCATCGTGGCGCTCACGGGCGACATCATGACGATGCCCGGCCTGCCGAAAGCGCCCGCCGCCTACCAGATCGACGTGGACGCCGACGGGCATATCTCCGGCCTCTTCTGATTTTAAATGGCAAGGAAGGTACCTCTGTGATACGATTTTTGAGCCGCTCCACCCGCGAGACGGAGGAATTTGCCGCCGCCTTTGCCGAAAAGCTGCGCCCGGGCGACGTGATCGCCTGCCGCGGCGGCATGGGCGCGGGCAAAACCGCCTTCGCGCGGGGGCTGGCGCGCGGGCTGGGACTCACCGACGAGGTGTCCAGCCCCACCTTTGCGCTGGTGCATGAATATACGCATGGTAATATTTCGCTCTATCATTTCGATATGTATCGCGTTTCCGGGTTCGACGAGCTCTATTCCACCGGCTTTTTCGATTATCTCGAGCAGGACGGCGTGCTCTATATCGAGTGGAGCGAAAACATCGAGGGGGCGCTGCCCGCCGGCGTGATCACGCTGACGCTCGAGCGGGTCGACGACGACACCCGCCAACTCACCATCGAGGGGGAACGGTTTTGAAGATTCTGGCGATCGACACCTCCTCCCAGTCGGCCTCCTGCGCCGTCACCGAGGAGGGGAAGCTGCTGGGGGAGTTCTTCACCAATGTGAAGCTGACCCATTCCCAGACCATCCTGCCGATGGTCGAAAACCTGCTGGAGCAGACCCGCGTCGCCCTTCCGGAGATTGGGCTCTTCGCCGTCACCGACGGGCCGGGCTCCTTCACCGGGCTGCGCATCGGGCTTTCCGCCGTCAAGGGGATGGCCCACGCGCTCGGCAAAGGCTGTGTGGGCGTCTCGACCCTCGAGGCGCTCGCGTGGAACCTTTCGGGGATGGACGCCGCAGTCTGCCCCGTGCTCGACGCGCGCTGCTCCCAGGTCTACACCGCGCTCTTCCGGTCGGGCGGGGATTTCCCCGAGCGGCTGGCCGGCGACGAGGCCGTCTCCCTCTCCGCACTCGAGGAGCGGCTGAAAAAGTTTGGGGAGCGCGTATTTCTTGTTGGAGACGGCGCGGAAATGTGCTATAATATGTTCAAAGATCGGGTGGCAAACCTCACCCTTCCCTCGCCCGCGCTGCGCTTCCCGCGCGCGTCGTCGGCCGCGCTCGCGGCCGGACGGGCGTATCTCCGGGGAGACGTCCTGCCGCCCGCTTCCCTTGCGCCCGCATACCTGCGCCTGCCGCAGGCGGAACGCGAGCGCCTTGCCAAACTGACGAAAGAAGGTTCAAGCATATGATCGCATTGGCAGCTGACCACGGCGGCTTCTCCCTCAAGGAGGAGGTCCGCGCCTGGCTCGACGAACAGGGGATCGCCTACAGGGATTTCGGCTCCTATGACGGCGCGTCCTGCGACTATCCCGATATGGCCGCGCCCGCCTGCGAGGCGGTGGTCTCCGGCGAGTGCGAAAGGGCGCTGCTCTTCTGCGGCACCGGCATCGGCATCTCGATCGCGGCCAACAAGGTCCCGGGCATCCGCGCGGCCTGCTGCTCCGACTACTTCAGCGCGAAATTCACCCGTATGCACAACGACGCCAACGCCCTCTGCATGGGCGGCCGGGTCATCGGCCCGGGGCTTGCGATCGAGCTGGCCGACGTCTTTCTCCACACCGAATTCGAGGGCGGACGCCACCAGCGCCGCATCGACAAGATTTCCGCTTTGGAAAGCAGGTAATTCACCACATCATATCTACTGACAGGGGGACGTAACATGTCAAAGCCGTTTATTATGGACCATCCGCTCATCCAGCACAAGATCACGCTCCTGCGCGACAAGAACACCGGTTCCAAGGAGTTCCGCGAGCTGACCAACGAGATCGCCATGCTGATGTGCTATGAGGCCACCCGCGACATGCCGATGAAGCAGGTCGAGGTCGAAACGCCCATCTGTGTCGGCAAGTTCAACGTGATCGCCGGCCGCAAGATCGCCTTCATCCCCATTCTGCGCGCGGGGCTCGGCATGGTCGACGGCCTGCTCTCCCTCGTTCCCGCCGCAAAGGTCGGCCATATCGGCATGTACCGCGACCCCGATACCCATATGCCTGTCGAGTATTACTGCAAGCTGCCCGCCGACATCCAGGAGCGCGACATCCTCGTGCTCGACCCGATGCTCGCCACCGGCGGTTCCGCCGTCGACGCGATCAACCAGCTCAAGGCGCGCGGTTGCACCAACATCAAGTTTATGTGCATCATCGCCGCGCCCGAAGGCCTCGCCGCCATGGAGAAGGCCCACCCCGACGTGCAGATCTACGTCGGCGCGCTCGACGACCACCTCAACGAGCACATGTACATCGTTCCCGGCCTCGGCGACGCGGGCGACCGCATCTTCGGGACCAAGTAAATCGTTTCGCGGGCGGCAGATCCCCAACCCCCGCCGACGGGGCAATCCATATTCTTGAAAAGCATATTTTGAGGCACTGTTTGGAAAGCTAGTTCCAAACAGTGCCTTTTTATTTTGGGAGGAAACGATGAAAAATCTGAAATTTATCCTGACCGGCGCGGCGGCGGGACTCCTCAACGGGCTCTTCGGCGCGGGCGGCGGCATGGTGGTGGTGCCGATGCTCCACAAGGACGGCCTGCCCGCCGAGCGCGCGCACGCCACCTCGATCGCCGTGATTCTGCCCCTTTCGATCGCCAGCAGCGTTCTCTATCTCACTCGCGGCTACCTCAACGTCATGAGCGCGGTAAAATTCATCCCGCTCGGCCTCGTGGGCGCGGGGATCGGCGCATGGCTGCTCCCCAAGATCAAAACCGTCTGGCTCCACCGCATTTTCGGCGTCATCGTGCTCTATTCCGCGGTGCGCCTGCTGCTGCAATGAGCTGGATCGTCATCGCCGTCGTCTCCCTTCTCAGCGGCCTGCTCGGCTCCCTCGGCATGGGCGCCGGGGCCGTGCTGCTGCTCTACCTGCGCGTTTTCGGCGGCGTGGAACAATTTGAAGCGCAGGGCATCAACCTCATCTTCTTCCTCCCCATCGCGGTGCTGTCCATCCTCCTGCACGCCCGCAACCACCTCATCAGCTGGAAGGCCGCCGGCGTCTGCATCCTCGCGGGCCTTCCCGCCGTCTTTCTCGGCGTGTGGCTCGGCGGCCTCGCGGGAGGGCCGCTGCTCTCCAAGCTCTTTGCCGGACTGCTGCTCATCATCGGCGTGCGCGAACTCTTCCAGAAGGATACCTGCTCCCAGTCAGAGCATTCTTAGGTTTGCCGCTCCCAAGCGGCGGAGTTTGTCGGTAGTCGACCGACGGCGGTATTAGATTTGCCGCTCAGGGAGCGGCGGAACTGCCGGGTCCCGCCCCGGCGTGGGCTTAGGCTTGCCGCTCAGTGAGCGACGTAGCTTGTCGGTAGTCGACCGACAGCGAGTTCCTTTCTTGCTTGCCCAAGAAAGGAACCAAAGAAGGGCACGAGGGGCTTAAGCGGCCTGCCCGGGCTGCGCCCGGAGCGCGCTACGCGCGACGGCCGCTCGCGGGCGCTCCGCCCCGCGACCCCGGCTTGAGTCCGCTTCGCGGACCCGGCC
>NZ_DBMDHH010000063.1:0-13212 GCF_057433415.1 Anaerotruncus sp.
GGCGGTCGACTACGACCCGGGCGCCACCAAGATCAACCAGGAGAACCGCATCAAGCTGATGCTGGCCAACGCCGCCTCGATCGCCGGGCAGCACGCGGCGCGCGAGGTGCCGCTGCCGCGGCACGAGGAGGAATACGGCGGCGAGCCCGCCGTCTCCTCCGGGTTTTTCAGCAATTCCCTGCATGAATAACAACCGGGGGGAGGGGTCTTTCTGAGCGCGGAAACCTTCTGCGGGACCGTCCTTTGCTTTTTCATCTACAGCTTTTTGGGCTGGTGCTGCGAGTGCGTCTACTGCTCCATCCCGGCCGGGCGGTTTATCAACCGGGGCTTTTTGAACGGCCCGCTCTGCCCGGTCTACGGCTTCGGCGCGCTGGCGGTCATCCACTGCCTGACGCCGGTCGATTTCAGCCTGCCGATCCTCTTTGTCTGCGGACTGCTCGTCACGAGCGCGCTCGAATACTTCACCGGCTGGCTGCTGGAGACGATCTTCCACGCCAAGTGGTGGGACTATTCCAACATGCGCTTCAACATCCACGGCCGGGTCTGCCTGCTGAATTCCGTCCTCTTCGGCCTGCTCGGCGTGTTCGTCATGCGGGTGCTGCACCCCTTTGTCGGGCGCATGGTCGGGTCTTTATCCTTTGTGACGCTCATCTGGTTCGCCTCGGCGCTGACCACCCTGCTCGCGGTCGACCTCTTCCTCTCGGTGCGCACCGCCCTGCAGCTTTCGGGCAAGCTCGACGCGCTGCGCGACGCCCTCGAGGACGCGCGCGCCCGCACCGACGCGGTCATCATGGAGAAGAAGCTCCAGCTGGAGGAGCAGCGCGCGCTGCCCCTCTCCGACCGGATCGACCGGCTGCTGGAAAAGGGGGAGGGCCTGCGCCTGCACGAGCGGCTGAACGCCCTTGCCGGCAGCCACAACGCCCTCCACCGCCGTATGCTCGACGCCTTCCCGCACATGCAGTTCCCCCGCTCCCCCGCTTCGCTTGACGCCCTGCGCGCGGGCGTCGCCAGGATGCGCGCGGAGAAAAAAGAGCGGAAGGACGCAAAAAGGGATGGGAAATAGAAAAAATGGACGCTTTTGAAAAAGCGCCCCCGTGACTCCGAAAACGCTGATCAGGCCGGGCTGATTGCCGCACAGTCAAAAACCGGGCCGTCAATCCAAAGGATTGACGGCCCGGTTTCTTTCGCTTCGTGGACCTGGGTGGAAATCGGCCTTATTTAAACTTGACGGCGGTGCCGTAGGCGATCACCTCGGCGGCGCCCTGCATGACGGCGGAGGAGGCGTAGCGCATGCAGACGACGGCGTCCGCGCCGAGCCCTTCCGCATCCTCGACCATCCGCTTGGTGGCGATGGCGCGGGCCTCGTTCATCATCTCGGTATAGGCCTTCAGCTCGCCGCCCACGAGGGTTTTAAACCCCTGCGTGATATCCCGGCCGATGTTTTTCGATTGGATGGTGCTGCCCCGGACGAGCCCGAGGGTCTCCAGCTCTTTTCCGCTGATCGTTTCAGTAGTTACCAAGATCATCTTCTTCACCACTCCTGATTTCTTTGATTCGTTCCGTCAGAACGTAGATGGATACGCTGATGAGCGCCAGAAAGACGAGGCAGCCCACCACCTTGAAAAAAACCGGCATGGGGACCAGCAGGCAGAGCGCCAGATAGCCGAAAAACCAGAGCACCAGAAAGGTCGTGATCACGGCGGGCGCAACGAGCTTTTTTCCCTTCAAGAAACCGCCTCCTTTTTATCCGCCGCAGCGTTTTTCCAGCGCGAGCAGCCCTTCCTTGACGTCCAGTCCGCCCGCGTAGCCGGTCAGGGAACCGTTTTTGCCCACCACCCGGTGGCAGGGCACGAGGACCGCCACGGGGTTCCGGTGGTTGGCCATGCCCACCGCCCGGCAGGCCTTTGGATTGCCGAGCCTTGCGGCGATCTGCCCGTAGGAACGGGTCTCGCCGTAGGGGATTTCGCAAAGCGCCGCCCAGTCGGCGCGCTGGAAGGCCGTGCCCTCCAGCGAGAGCGGCAAATCAAACGCGCGCCGCTCCCCGGAGAAATATTCGGCCAGCTCCCGCGCTGCCCGTCTGAGCAGGGGCGTCTCCGCCTCCATGTAGCCCTCCGGCTTTTCGCCGCGCAGGAAGAAGAGGGCGCAGATGCCCTTCCCGTCCTCGGCGATGCCGACCGTCCCGAAGGGGGATTCGGTATACAGGATCTGTTTCAATGCGTCGCCTCCCAACAGTCAATAAAGGGTTGTCTGGGCTGTTTTCAGGGATTTTGCCGCCCGGTCGGAGATGCGCTCCCCTCCGCGCGGCCAGCCGGTCAGCATAGGGGCGGCGGGGTCGTGCGCCGCCGCGCACCGCAGGGCGGCGGCCCGGCCGGTCGTGGCGTAGCAGTAGGCGCAGCCGCCGGGGCAGGTGTTGTACGCGCCGATGTCGACGCTTTCGCAGCATCCGCAGGCGGGGCGCTGGCCGGGGTCCTTCGCGGCCTTGACGGGGCAGCCGAGGATCCCGCCCACAAGCTCCGGGTCGATGCAGGCCGCGTGCCCGATGCCGAAGGCCGACAGGTCGATCGTCTCCGCGCAGGTAAAGAGGGAGAAGCCGTGCCGCGCCGCGATCTCCCCGAAGCCCCCGGCCACGTCCAGGCACTCCGAACGGGTCGTCTCGCGGTAGGCGCCGCCCGTGTGGCGGTAGGGGTCGACAAAGCTGAAGACGCAGCGTTCGGCCGCGCCCTCCAGCGCGTTGCAGAGCGCCTCGAAGCGTTCCAGATGCCATGCCGTGGGATACCGCCCGTCCACCATGACGGGATCGTACCGCCAGACGACCCGTTTGGGGCCGAGCCTCCGGGAGAGCGCCCAAAAGGCGCGGACGAGCTCCTCCTTTGGGGGCAGGCCGGGTTCCGTCCGCGGCCCGTAGGGGGTCAGCGTGAACTGGAAATAAAACGGGTAGCCCGCCGCTTCGATCCGCGGGAGAGCGTCCAGCATGGGGGTGGGGTTCTTTGTCCAAAAGACGATGCAGTCGACCGTTTCGGGCGAAAGCGGGATGCGGCTCAGCTGGCGGGGGTTATGCGGGTTCGGAACCAGGACGAAGCCCTCCGCGAGGCGGTTCAGAAACCACGCGGAATAATAGGCCGGAATATCCGTCCGGCGGCTTACGCTGAGGATCACAGCCCTTCCCTCCCCTCCGCCAGCATCGGCTTTTCATTTATTGTACCCCAATTCCCCTCCGCTTACAAGCACGGATTGCGGGGAAACCGCACCCTGTTTCAGGACCGCCGGGCGCGCCGGGATGGCCGGGAAAGCGGCGAACTTGCGAAATGGCCCGGCCTATCCGGGGAAATGGGTCAACATTGGCACTATACAACCCGGGCTAAACAGGCTATAATGGGAGAAAAGAGCTGGGAGAGGGGCTAACAGGCCATGCGGATTCGAATCAGGGAGCTGCGGACGGAGCATGGATACAGAGAACAGGAGCTGGCCCGGCTGTTGTCGATCAGCGTGAGGACCTTTCGGCGGTATCAATCCGGGCAGACGAGGCTCCCGGGGGATACGCTGATGAAGCTGTCCGCGATTTTCGGCGTTCCGCCGGAGGAGATTTTGATGGAGGAGGACGAGGCTGATGACCGGTAAGATCCTATTTTCGCACGAGGGAGCCCGCTCGGAGGACGCGCTCGACCGGACGCGCCCGTTTGTTTACGAGGGGTCGCTGCTCCTTCCCGATCAGACGAACGATCCCGCCCGGGAGATTACGAATTCGATCACCATTCCGCG
The DNA here is from genome assembly GCF_057433415.1 of Anaerotruncus sp. Taxonomy (NCBI): domain Bacteria; kingdom Bacillati; phylum Bacillota; class Clostridia; order Eubacteriales; family Oscillospiraceae; genus Anaerotruncus; species Anaerotruncus sp. The sequence goes on from NZ_DBMDHH010000063.1 coordinate 3,760, forward strand.
TGAAATCGCCCAGAAGCTCAGGCGGATCAACGGGAAGTTTTCGCTGACCGAGGTAAAGGCGGGTTATAAAAACGCGAACGTCTTTTCCCGCCGCGCAAAGGTCTTCGACTCGGTCAACCGCGTCTGCTACCTCCGCTATGCCGACGGGACGCTGCAGGTGTGCGAGTTCAAGGGGACGCGCGGCTCCAACTACAGCGCGCTCTATCCCGCGCTGGCCGGGCTGCTCCGCCGGGAGGGCTTTGAGGAGAGGGCGGACGGCTTCGCCGTTCCGGACGACCGCGTGGACCTGCTGGTGGATCTGGTCAACGAGGTCTTCCGGATGCAGGAGGCCGGAGAGCTGCGGCTGGAGGCGGCCGACGAGGTGGACACGATGACCTTCCCCGACGGCAGGCACTACTACTTCAAGGCCTACTGGAGACCGGCGGGCGCCGGGACCGCGCCGCAGGAACCCGCCGCGGATGCGGAGGACATCCCCGGCCAGGTCGCCCAGATCCGCGCGTGTATCCGCAGGCTCGCGGGGGCCGGCCTGCGCTGTGCCGGCAGGGAACAGCTGGAGGAGATCCAGCAGGCCGCGGAGCAGCTGAAAAATGAGCTGGACATCGTCTGCGGCGTCTGCCGAAACGGTTTGGATTCCTTCGACCGCGCCAGGCAGCTCGGACTTTGAAACAACAGCGGAAACCTATCACCGGGAGGACGCGGCCGGGGCCGTGTCCTCCCGGCTTTCGCTTTCGGCGGACAGCTTGCTTTTTGGCTGCCGGCAGGCTATACTGGGTATCGTACAAATGTTGTTTTTCCAACGAGGGAGGCGCCAAATGAACGACCATGAAGCCATTCTCCGGAGCGTCCCCCTCTTCGACGGGATTCGGCCCGACGAGTGGGAGCGGATGCTCGGCTGCCTTGGCGCCGTGCACCGGCGTTATCCCGCCGGGGAATTCATCCTGATGGCGGGCCAGCCCGCCGACCGGGTCGGCGTCCTGCTGGAGGGGCGCGCGCAGGTCCTGCGGGAGGAATTTTCCGGCGCCCGCACCATCCTCACCGCCCTTGCGCCGGGGGATCTCTTCGCGGAGGCGTTTGCCTGCGCGTCGGGCGGCGGGCGGACGCTCCCGGTCAGCGTGCTTGCAACGTCGGACTGCCGCGTCCTGCTGATCGACTACCGGAAAATCATCACTTCCTGTCCGTCGGCCTGCGATTTTCACGCGCGGCTGGTCCGGAACATGCTGGCCGTGCTGGCGGACAAAAACCTGCTCCTCAACCGCAGGCTGAGGCACCTCTCCAAGCGCACCACCCGGGAGAAGCTGCTCTCCTACCTGTCGGAGGAGGCGGCGGCCCATGGCGGCGGGGAATTCGACATCCCCTTCGACCGGCAGGGGCTGGCGGACTATCTCTGCGTGGAGCGCAGCGCGATGTCCGCCGCCCTGTCCAGGCTGCGGGAGGAGGGACTGCTGGAGACCCGCCGCAGCCATTTCCGTCTGCTGCGGCCCCGGGACCGGGAGGACGCGGAGCTGTTCTGACGGCGCGGGTAAAGAACCTGAGACGTGCGCAAAAAGCCGCGGGGCCGTTCGGCCCCGCGGCTTTTCCGCCGTCCCGCGCGGCGCGGGGGAAAGCGGCCTGTGAAGCGGCCCGGGGAGCGCTAATCCCCGCCCTCGGGCGAGAGGTCGAGAGGGGGCAGCGGGCGGACATATCCCGCGCCGGCCGGCCACTGGAAGGAAAGGACAGAGGGGTCGACATAGGCGCCGGGGTCGGGCTCCCCCATGCTGGCCCAGAGCAGGTAGCCCGGGATCTCGGCGGGATCGCAGAGCAGCACGGCGTCCGTCGGCCAATCCGCCGTCACCGTCACCGATTCCCCCACGGGGATGTGGTCCGGGTCGTCCGGGTCGCAGCCGTTGCCGACCTCCATGAGCGTGTGGCAGGCCCCCGCCGTGTCCTGCGCCCAAAGCTGGAGATGGGTCCCGTAGCCGTCCTGTGCCGTCCGCAGGGCGACCAGACCGTCGCAGTTGAAGGCGTAAGCGTCCGGCGTATCCGGGTTGTGCTGCCGCAGGGAAACGGAATGAGGCCTCAGCGTCATCCCGCAGGAGGGCACGAGCTGGATATCCACGCGCTCGCCCCAGTAGGCCAGCCGCCCGCAGTCCGGCCGCCCGCCGCAGGCCGCGTGGTCGAGGCATATTTCCACCCCGAATTTGATCATGCTGCCGTCCAGGTGCCGGATGTGCGGAAAGCCCATCACTGCGGACCCCTCCTCGACCAGCATGTTGTCCAGCACGCTGATGGACTGGTCGTTGGCCGGCTCCACGTTGCCGTTGTCGTTGACCGTGCAGCCCTCCAGGCTGAACTCGATGAAGTCGATGCCGGACTGCAAATGCTTTCCGGTCACGTAGGAGTGGGGCGCGCGCGCCGCCTCCAGCGGGCCCCATCCGCCGCACTGGATGAGCGCGTTGTTGAAGCAGACCGCGGGCGGCGGCGCGCCCCCCGCCGATTCGCCCGCCCCCACCCGAAGGATCATGCCGTTGTGCGCGCGGAAGCCCGCGCTCACAGCGGTGCCGAAGACGAAGAGCCAGTCCTTGAACCGCTCCTCCGCCACCAGCGCCCGCAGGCTTCCGAACAGCCCGGGCCAGGGGCCGCCGTAGGGCAGGGGCAGGTGCCAGTCGGAGAAGGGGCAGGCCGCGCTCCAGCCGTTGATCAGGTCGTGCAGGTACGCGCCCCCGCCCCCGCGGTAGAGGAACTCGGGGGCGATGAAGATTTTGAGGACCTCCTCGCTCGCGTCGGCGGCTTCAAACGCCCGCTCGACCGCCATCTGCGTGAACGCGCAGCGCGCGCTGATGTCGACGCACTGACTCAGCACGTCCCAGCGCCGGTCCCCCAGCGGGCGCTTGATGCCCGCGTAGTCCACCGCCCGCCACTGGCCGTCGAAAACCGGCCCGGTATAGACCTCCCACGGAATCAACTGTATTTTTGCGTATTTTCCCATAGTCTCACTTCCTTGTCGTTGGCAGAATCGGTCCGCGCCCCGGGCGGTGATTGCGGGGGCCGCCGGGACCGGGGCCGCGCAGGGAAAGGGCAGGCCGCGGCCGGCCCCCCGGCGGCCGGACCGGACCCGGGCCGGCCGGAGAGGAACTGGCCGCAGCCTGCAGCTGCCTTATCAGCTTTTTGCCGCCGTTGGGACGGCCCCGGGGGTTCCTCGGCCGGCCGGCGGATCAGCGCTGGTTTTCGAGCTTGAACTGGTAGCCGTCCTCGGCGTTGCCGTACAGGGACACCGTCACCTCGGACACGCCCTCGAGGTCCTGCTCGAAGAACTGGTCGGAGTTGAGGACGGCGGAGCTGATCTGCGCGCCCTCCTGGATTTCGGAGGCCAGGCCCCAGTACAGCTTGGGATGGAGCACGAAGGTCGCCTTCTGGCCGTAGGCGACGGTGTTCTTGGTCATCATCAGCTTGCCGTCCTTATAGAGGTCGACACTGATGCCGCCCTCCACGTGGACGTCATTGGCCACGTCAATGGAGCGGGTGTTCCCGGCGTTGCCGTCGTTGGTGATGGTAATGCCGGTCTCGTCCTGCAGCACGGTGTAGCGGCTGCCGATGGTGGACTGCATCATCGCGGTCTGGCAGGTGCGCTCATCCCAGGAGGCGGAAACCATGGTCTCAATGGGGTAGAGCACGTTGCAGGAGGAGCCGCGGCCCACGTTTTCGATGACCTTCCACGCGACGCCGTCCTTGAGGGCGTCGAAGGTCGGGATCTCGTTGCGCATGAACATAAAGATCTTGGGCATATCCTGGTTCATGGATTTGTTCACGTAGTGGATTTTGATTGTATTCGGCATGAATAGCATCCTTTCCATATGTATTGGGTGTTGGTCGCGCAGGGATCGGCGCGGGTTCACCACTTGGATTCCACGCGGAACCGGTAGCCGTCCTCCGCGTTGCCGTGCAGACCCACGACCACATTGGACATGCCCTCCAGATCGAGCTCGAAAAAGCGGCTGGAGTTGAGGACGGCGGAGCCGATGGTTTCACCCTCCTGGATTTCGGAGGCGAGGCCCCAGTACAGCTTGGGATGGACCACGAAGGTCGCCTTCTGGTCGTAGGCGACGATCTTTTCGCTCATCATGATGCGGCCGTCCTTGTAGAGGTCCACGCTGACGCCGTTGGGGACGTGGACGTCGTTGCGCACATCCAGCGAGCGGGGGTTCGCCCCGTTCCCGTCCGCCAGAAGAACGATCCCCGTCTCATCCCGGGATACGCAGTACCCCTGTCCGCTGAAGGCCTTCAGACGGATGGTCGAGCAGGTCCCGTTGTTCCAGCTGGCGCAGATCTCCGTCTCCTCGGGGAAGGGAAAGACGCAGGAGGACCCGCGCCCCACCCGCTCGATGACCTTCCAGGCAACGCCGTTCTTAAGGCTGTCGAAGGTGGGGATCTCGTTCCTCGTAAACAGGAACACTTTGGGCTGGTCCAGGTTCATGGACTGGTTGGTATAGGTGATTTGAACGTCGCCAGGCATACCATACCTCCTAACAAAATGGTGTTTCCAGAGACGGGGCGCCCGTTCGTTCCCGCCGGAGAGGGGCGAGGGGCCGCCGGCGGTCCGGCGGGAACGCTGGAGGTTTAAACCTTGATGCAAGTATAGCGCCGGACCCTCTCCCCCGCCATACCCCCAAACGGGTGGGGAGGCGGCTTTTCCCGCCGGCTGCCCAAAAGGGCAGTCCCGCGGCGCGGCCCCTCAAACACCGATCTCCTCCAAAGAAAAAGCGCCGCTCTGGAGCGCCTTCACCACCAGGCTGACGCTGCAGGGCGCGCTGAAGATTCGGAAGAGGTTCCGCTTGTGGTACTTGACCGTGTCCTCGCACAGATGCAGCTGCGCCGCGGCCGCCCTCTCGGTCATCCCCCGCGCGAGGCACAGGAGGACCGCCCGCTGCTGTGCGCTCAGGCGGACGGGAGGATGTTCCGGCGTGCGGCTGAGCAGGCTCTCCCGGTACCGGTGGGACACCGTCTGGGAGAGGAGGCCGAGCAGCGTGAGGTGGAGCCGGGTGATGGATTCCCGCTCCGTCACAATGGCGAGGCAGAGCGTCTGCGTGGATAGACGGAGCGGGAGCGCGCAGAGATACCATCCGCTGAGAAACGCGCAGTAATGGTGCTGGGGCTCCGTCCGAACCGGCCTGTGCAGCCGAAGCGAGAGCGCGATCGCGTTGGTTCCCCCGTACCGCTCCGCAAAGGAGACGCCCTCGTCCAGACTGGGAAACCGCCCGTCCGGCGGCATTTTTTTTTACCAATATGCCCTGGGCGTCGGTCATTAAAAACGCCATGTGGTCGGGGAGCTCGCGGCGCACCTCCGAAATGCTGGCCTCCAGCGCGGTGATGGCCCGGTCGTGCTCGGTCCGCAGGCGTTCGAGCTGCCGGTCCTTCAGGGGGTGGGAGGGAGTCGGCTGGTCGGGCGACAGCCCCGCCCGGGCGCAGTTCTTCCAGGAGCGTAAGATCTCTTTTTCCAATGCCTGGTGATTCATTGCGACATCCTCCTTATCTGATTTGCGATCCGAGTTTTAACCGCCCGCCAGGGTCCTCCCCTTCCCGCGTTTTGCGCTTTATCGATTTGAAGCCGATATTTGTTAAATTATACCATATTATTGTGCTGTCGTATCTGGCAGAATACAGCTAGCCGTGGAAACGCGCGGTTTTTTCCGGCATGGCAACGCTCTTACAAGCGGGACCCGCCGATCATGGGGACCTCCGGAAAAACAGACACGCTGCGTTTCGCCTGCGGGCCGCCGCCCCGCTCGACCAAAAAGAAAAGGCGCCAGCCGCAGGCTGGCGCCTTTTCTTTTTGCGTGAGTGTTCCGTTTGGATTCCCGGTTTCCACTGGGAGGCAACGCCTGGTCGGGGAGGGGATAACCCGCCGCAGAGGCGCCAAATAAAAACAGCCAGTCGAAAGACTGGCTGTTTTTATTTGGCGGAAGCGGTGGGATTCGAACCCACGAGACGTTGCCGTCTACCTGATTTCGAGTCAGGCCCGTTATGACCACTTCGATACGCTTCCATAACAGGATATTATTATATCAGATCGCATGTCCGAAGTCAACGCATTTTTCACCTTCCGGGGCGGCCGGCGCGCAAAAAATAGACGCCCGCGCGGGGGAATTCTATTGATTCTTCGGGGAATCTGTATTATGATAAAGATGCTGTCATTTGGCGGCGCCACGGTGCCGGCGCCGCAAAGATTGGACTTGTATGGTGAAAGGAATGAACGTGAATGGATCAAAAACGCGCGAAGGAACTGGCCATTATCGCGACCAGAATCCGCCTCGCGGGACTGGACGCGGTACATACCGCCGCTTCGGGACACATCGGCGGATCGCTGTCGGTCGCTGATATTCTGGCGGTCCTCTACTTCGAGAAGATGAGGGTGGATCCCAAGGATTCCAAGAATCCCGACCGGGACCGCTTTGTCCTTTCCAAGGGACACTGCACCCCCGCCCTCTACCCCACGCTCGCTCTGCGCGGCTTCTTCCCCGAGGAGGATTTAAAGCTCTTCCGCAGCATTGAGGGCCATATTTCGGGACATGCCGAGATGCGGCACGTCAACGGCGTCGATATGTCCACCGGCTCGCTCGGACAGGGCCTTTCGGTCGCGGTCGGCATGGCGCTGGCGGGCAAGCTCGACAAGAAGGACTACCGCGTCTACGCGGTCATGGGCGACGGCGAGATTGAGGAGGGCCAGATTTGGGAGGCCGGCATGGCCGCGGCCAAATACGGCCTGGACAATCTCTGCGGCGTCATCGACGTCAACGGCCTGCAGATCGACGGCTCCACCTCCGACGTCATGCCCACCGAGCCGCTTGATAAAAAGTGGGAAGCGTTCGGCTGGAACGTGATCAAGATCGACGGGCACGACTACTGCGCGATTTCCGACGCGTTTGACGCGGCGGCGGCCTGCAAGGGCAAGCCCACGATGATCCTGGCCAAGACGGTCAAGGGCAAGGGCGTCTCCTATATGGAGAACAACGCGGGCTGGCATGGCAAGGCGCCCAACGACGAGCAGTATGAGATCGGCCGCGCGGAACTGGAAGCGGCCCTGAAAGGTCTGGAGGGTTAATCATGGGAGAGGTAATTGCAACCCGCGCCGCATACGGCAAGGCGCTTGTGACATTCGGCGGGAGCGATCCCGACCTGATCGTGCTCGACGCCGACCTTGCGGGCGCGACGATGACCAACAGCTTTGCGAAAGCGTATCCGGAGAAGTTTTTTGATATCGGCATCGCCGAGGCGGACATGATGGGCATTGCGGCGGGCCTCGCGACCTGCGGCAAAAAGCCGTTTGCCAACTCGTTCGCGATGTTTTCCGCCGGCCGCGCCTATGAGCAGGTGCGCAACTCGATCGCATACCCCCACCTCAACGTCAAGGTGATCGGCTCCCACGGCGGCCTCTCGGTCGGCGAGGACGGCGCCACCCACCAGTGCATCGAGGACTTTGCCCTCATGCGGGTCATCCCCGGCATGACGGTGCTCTGCCCCTGCGACGGCAACGAGATGACCGCCGCCGTCGAGGCGCTCCTCAACTATGATGGCCCGGCCTATATGCGCCTTGGCCGCCTTGCGGTCGAAACCGTAACCGACGCCATTCCCGGCTATCGGTTCGAGATCGGCAAGGGCATCCAGCTCGTGGACGGAAGCGACGTCACGATCATCGCCATCGGCATGATGGTCCAGGAGGCCCTCAAGGCCGCCGACCTGCTCAAGGCCGAGGGCGTCTCCGCCCGCGTGATCGATATGCACACGATCAAGCCCCTCGATACCGAGCTCGTGCTCAAGGCCGCGAAGGAAACCGGCTGTATCGTCACGAGCGAGGAACACAACGTCATCGGCGGCCTCGGCTCCGCCGTCTCCGAGTTCCTCTCGGAGACCTGCCCCATCCCGGTCGTCAAGCACGGCGTCAACGACGTGTTCGGCCGCTCCGGTAAGGCCCCCCTCGTCATGAAGGCCTACGGCCTCACCCCCGAGGGCATCGCCGAAAAAGCCCGCGCCGCGATTGCTTTGAAAAAGTAACAAAAAATAAAGAGCCGCCCGTCAGGGCGGCTCTTTTCTTTGTCGCTCAGGGAGCGGCTTGCCGCCCTTTCAGCGGCGGGGAGCTTAGATTTGCCGCTCATCGGGCGGCGGAGCTTGTCGGTAGTCGACCGACAGCGATCCCTCAGGTTTCTGCCCGGCGAGCGGGGGGCTTTTGTTCGCGCCCCTTCGGGGTGCTTTAGGGGAGCCGCCTTCGGCGGCGGGGGATTGCCGGGTCCCGCCCCGGCAGGCGGCCCCATTTCTTGTGCGGACAAGAAATGGGGGAAAGAAACCGCAGGTGGCTTCGCCCCCTTGACCCCCGGCCGCGACGGGCCTTCGGCCCCAAAGGTCGCGGCCCCGTAACACGGATCGAAGTACCAGTCTACAGCAACCCGTCAACCGCCTAGCCGCAGGCGCAACGCCTCTGCGGGCGAGCCCCCGGAACGCTCTTACCGGTGCGTCCGAGGAGACAATTCGGGTTGCGGTGCTTTCAACGGTAAGTGCCACCGCACCCGCCAGGGGTGGGCACACGCTTTTGCTTGCCAAAACGCGGGGTCAGTTGCGGTCGGGGGCCGCAACTGACGTGCGCCTCGACGCCTCTGCCGGGGAGCCTCAAGAACGCTCTTACAGGTGCGTCCGGGGAGACACGGCTTTCCCAGTTTGGCGCGCGGATTAGCCTTTTCGCTTTGGGGCCCGCGGATGGGGCTTTTGGGTGTCCGTCAGGTCCATCAGGTAGTCGGTGCTTGTACCGTAAAAATCCGCCAGCGCGTCAATATGGCTTACCCGAATGCCGCCCCGCCGCTCGTACCGGCCATAGGTGCCCTCGGAAACCCCGATGACCTCGGCGATTTTCTTTTGCGTCAGCCCCCGCTCCTTCCGAATCTCCGCCAGATGATAATAAACTTTCATAGGCACCCTCCAATATTATTAACTTGACGTATATGTCAAGTTAATAATATGTCAAATATGCCATAATGTCAATAGAATCGTCAGGGGGGAGAATATGAAGAATTTAAAACGGATTCGTAACGCGCAGGGAAAAACGCAGCTCCAAGTGCAAATAGCACTTAAAATCGATCAAACGGCCCTTTCCAAATACGAGACAGGCGATCGGGTTCCGAGCGTGGACCATCTTTTAAAGTTGGCAAAATATTATGAGACGAGTGTGGATTACCTGCTTGATTTGACGGACGAGCCGACCCCATATCCGCCGAAGAAGGCGGAGGGCTGAGTCTTCCGCCGGCGACAGGGGCCGTTTCCCTCCCGTTGGGAGCGTCCGCAACCTGAATTGAGCCTTCAGCTAGTGTACCTGTGGGGAGTGACGGTAACTGGCGGGTACTGGCAAGGTACTCCCGGGGGATTCTCAAGGGGACTGGCGGAAGTCCCCTTGAGCGTCCTTCTTTGGGTACTTTCTTTGACGCAAAGAAAGTA
>NZ_DBMDHH010000064.1:0-13156 GCF_057433415.1 Anaerotruncus sp.
CGCTCGCGGGCGCTCCGCCCCGCGGCCCCGGCTTGAGTCCGCTGCGCGGACCCGGCCCTGCGGGCCGGATTCTCTATCAGGATGGCCTGCGGCCAAATCCCCTGCGACCCCCACGCCGCCTCCGGTTGGCCTTCGGCCAAAGTCGGCGGCGCCCTGTCACGGATGAGCGAACGAGCCTACAGCATCCCGCCCGCCGCCGCGCCGCGGGCGCAATGCCTCTGCCCGAGAGTCTCCGGAACCGTACCGGGAGTGCTTCCGGGGAGGCACGGCCGCTTTTGCGTGGCGCGCAGCGCCCACGGGGAGGCGGAAAACTGCGCGGCTTCGCCGCGCACGCGCGCGGAGCGCGCGAACGCCCGGAACGGGCGTTGTTTTCCGCCATGTGTCCCCGGCGAGCCATCCGGTGTGCGTTGTTGGGAGCGCCCGCAACCTGAATTGAGCCTTCAGCTGGTGTACCCGTGGGGAGTGACGGTAGTCTGCGGGTTATGGCAAGGTACTCCCGGGGGTTTCTCAAGGGGACTGGCGGAAGTCCCCTTGAGCGCCCTTCTTCCGCCGACTTCTTGGGCGTGCAAGAAGTCGGCCCGCCTGCCGGGGCGGGACCCGGCGATTTATGCCGCCGAAGGCGGCACATCTAAAGCGCCCCGGAGGGGCGCGTAAAAGGCTTGCCGGGCGCAGCGCGGCAAATCCAAAACCGCCCGCCGGGGCGGGTCCCGGCAATCTCCGCCGCCGAAGGCGGCACATCTGGAGCGCCCCGAAGGGGCGCGAAAAAAGCCCCGCCGGGCACAGCGCGGCAAATCCAAAACCGCCCGCCGGGCGGAAAATCATCTAGGAAAGGTGCATGGAAGATGCGAATCGTTGTTGTGGGCGGCGGCAAGGTGGGCTACTACCTGACCAAGACGCTGCTGGAGCATGGGCACGAGCCCCATCTGGTTGAAACGGACCGGGAGGCGTGCACCCGCATTGCGGACGAACTGGACGTGCCGGTCATCTGCGGGGACGGGAGCATGATCGACGTGCTGGAAAGCGCGGGCGCCAAGGGCGCGGACGCGCTGATCGCCGTGACCGGGCAGGACCAGGACAATCTGGTCTCCTGCCAGCTGGCCAAAAAGGTGTTCCAGGTGGAACGCACCGTGGCGCGCATCAACAATCCCAAAAACGCGGCGGTCATGAAGCAGCTCGGCGTGGACATCCCCATCTCCTCGACCGACAACATCGCCCGCCTGCTCGAGCGGGAGGTGGATACCGCCGCCATCAAGCAGCTCATGCCGCTCGCGCGCGGCGAGGCGTCCCTCTCGGAATTGCAGATCCCGCCCAAGTACCGCCTCAACGGCATCACGCTGTCCGAGCTGCGGCTGCCGGAGGAATCGGTCATCGTGTCCGTCTCCCGCGATGGGCGGCTCATCATCCCGCGCGGCAACACGCAGATCTTTTCCGGGGACAAAATCCTGGTGGTCTGCGCCAACTCCGCGGTACGGGAGCTTTCCCGCAAGATGGGTATCGAGACGGAGGACAAAAAATAGCCGTTCGGCCCGCTGATCGGCGTCATAAAATGGAACAGGAGCCCCCGGCCGCTGCCGGGGGCTCCTGTTTTTATTTGCGCCGGTTGTCCAGCTCGTTGATGAAGCACACGATGTCGGTTTCCGTGACGTCGACCACCCCATAGGTGCTTTTGCCGTCGCGCGGCAGGCCGAGGCTGCCGGGATTGAGCAGGTGCATCCCCCTCTGGTAGCCCACAAAGGGCACGTGGGTGTGCCCGAAGAGCACAACGTTCGCCTCGATATCCGCGGCGGCGGCGACCAGATCGTCGAGGCCGTATTTGACGCTGTACATATGGCCGTGGGTATAAAAGATTTTCGCGGGTCCGCAGGAAAAGCAGCCCGCCAGCGTGGCGCTTGTCCCAAAATCGCAGTTGCCCCGCACGCTGAGCCATTTGCAATCGGGGTAGAGCGCGATCGCCTGTTCCAGCTCCTGCGCGCCGTCGCCGAGGTGGATGAAGATATCGGCGGAAGCGCGGTGCATTTCGACCAGCCTGCGCAGGGAATGAAAATCGCGATGGGTGTCGGACGTTACGATCAATCGCATGGGAACCGGCCCATCCTTTCCAAGACGGCGCGTACGCGCCGGAATACCGGTCTTTTCCGGAGAAAAACCGGCCTTCGGAAAAACGCGCGCAAACGAAAAATTTCGGTGGTTGCATGCGCTTTGCCGCGGGCCGGGTGTCACACTTTTCTGAATATCTGCTATTAATATAACATATAAATGAACGAAAGAAAACAGGCGGTGAACCGATTGGCAAACAATTTCAACATTTCTCCCGACCAGATGGATTCCCTGCTTGCCCTGGCGGGCAAAAAGATGGGCAAGGACCCGGAAAAGCTCCGCGAGCAGATGCAGAGCGGTCAGATGGACGGCATCCTCGGCGGGCTCAGCCCCGCGCAGAGGGCCCAGATCCAGGGATTTATGAATAATCCGGCGGCGGTCCAGCAGTTCCTGGGAAACCCCAAGGTCCAACAGCTGCTGCGCGGCCTGATGGGCAGGCAGTAAAAGGCATTCCGTCGTTCACAGGCCCGCGCGCCGCGCGGGCCTGTGAACGCCACACGCGAAGAGGGGGATTGCATGGATGACCTGAATTCGATGCTCACTTCGATATTGGGCGACCCGGGCAAAATGGAACAGCTCCGGCAGGTCGCCCAGTCGATCGGGCTCTCCCCCGGCGGCGCCGCGGCGCCCTCCGGGCAGCCGGACGGCGGAAGCGCCGCGCCGGGCGGCTTCGACCCCTCCGCGATCGCTTCCCTCCTGCAAAACCTCCAGGGGTCCGGGAACGCGGGGAACGCCCCGCCCGCCGGCGGAGGCGCGAGCGGAGCCGGGAACGGCCCCAGCCCCGCCGCGATCGCCTCCCTGCTCCAGGGACTCCAGGGGGGCGGCAATGCCGGAAGCGGCGCCCCGCCCGCCGGCGGAAACGCGGGCGCCGCGCCCTCCGCGGGAGGCGGCGCCGGCGGCGGCTTCGACCCCGCGGCGCTCTCCTCCATCCTGGGTATGCTGGGGGGCGGCGGCCAGAACGCGGGCGGCGCCGCGGGAGGCGGGATGCCCGACCTCGGCTCGATCGGCAAGCTTGCGGGCGTGCTCGGCACCATGAACCAGCCGGATAAAAACATCGATCTTCTGCAGGCGCTCAAACCACATTTTTCGCCCGAACGGGCGGGCAAAATCGACGGGGCGGTCCGGCTGATGCGGCTGATGCACGCCTGGCCGGCCGTGCGCGACAGCGGGCTGCTCGGCAGCCTCGGAAATCTCTTTTCAGGCGGTGGTAAACGATGATGCGATGGAACAGCACCAAAACCTATACCGAAGAGGACATGATCCGCATGCAGCAGGAGGCGATCAACCGCGTCCATGAATTTCAGGCGCGCAGCCAGGCCGCCACGCAGCAGTTCATCGACGTGCCTCCATCGGCCATGCAGCCGGTAACCGAGGAGCCGGAGCCGATTCTGTTCGACCCGACGCCCGAAATCTCCTTCTCTCAGGGGCAGGCGATGGGCGGGCCCGCGCAGGTCACGGAGGGCGGGGTCATCGAGGCGGAATCGCATGTGGTTCCCCAGCAGCCCGCCCAGCAAACGCAGCAGCCGACCGACCCGATCAGCGGGCTGATCGACAAGCTCGGCATCGACACCGAGACGCTGCTCATCCTCGGGCTGCTCTTCCTGCTCTACAACGAAAAGGCGGATAACGCCCTGCTCATGGCGCTCGCCTACCTGCTCCTCTAGGCTTTCTGTTCTTTGCAGCGCTCCAAAAGCCCCTACATAGCCGCGTCACTCCTTCAGCGCGGCCTTATAAAGCTCTCCTTTCTTATAGCCCGTGCGCCGGGCGGCCTCCTTCGCGGCCTCCGACAGGGAGGCCCCCTGCGCGGCCAGCCCGAGCGTCAGCTCCACAGCCTCCCGGAAATCGGGAGGCTCTGTTTTTTTGGGCGGCGCGCCCTCGACGATGAGGACGAACTCCCCGCGCGGCGGATTCTCGGCGTAGTGGGCCGCCGCGCCGGCCAGGGTGGTGCGCCGCACCTCCTCGTGCACCTTCGTCAGTTCCCGCGCCAGCGCGATCCGCCGGTCGCCGAACGCCTCGAGCATGTCGGCGAGCGTCGAAACGAGCTTGTGGGGCGCCTCGTAGAAGATGAGGGTGCGCGGGTCCTCCCGCACCGCCTCCAGATGCTCCATCCGGCTGGTGCGCTTGACGCTGAGAAAGCCCTCAAAGGAGAACCGCGCCGTCGGGAGCCCCGACACCGCCAGCGCGGACACCGCCGCGCTCGGCCCCGGCACCACGACCGTCTCGACACCGTTTTCCGCGCACAGCCGCACGAGGTCCTCGCCCGGGTCGGAGATGCAGGGCATGCCCGCGTCGGTCACGACCGCGCAGTCCTCCCCCGCTAAAATCCGCGCGAGGATCTCCTGCCCCCGCTCGCGGATGTTGTGCTCATAGTAGCTGACCAGCGGCTTTTTGATCTCAAAGCGGTTGAGCAGCTTCAGCGTCACCCGCGTGTCCTCCGCCGCGATAAACGAGCAGTTTTGGAGCGTCTCGAGCGCGCGCGGGGAAAAGTCCCCCAGATTGCCGATCGGCGTGCCCACGACATAGAGCTTCCCGCTCATCTTCCGCCCTCCTTTTTGTTTTCTTTCTTCCGGTAGACGCGCAGCATCTCGGGGGAAAAGCCCCCCTCCCCCTCGACGATGAGGGGCGGCTCCACCCGCAGCCCCGGCTTTCCGCCCCGCCGCCCCTCCGCCAGCAGGAGCCAGGGCGCGCTGGCCGGCCGCTGCTGCACCAGCCGCAGCCGCTTGGGCTCGAGCCCCGCCTCCCGCAGGGCACAGATCACATCGGCCAGCCGCTCGGGGCGGTGGCAGAGGCAGAACCGCCCGCCGTACCGCAGCAGGTACCGCGCGGCGGCGGACACGTCCGCGAGGGTGCAGGCCGTCTCGTGCCGGGCGATCCGCCCGGCCGGGTCGGCGCTCAGCAGCCCGCCTCCCGGCCCGGTGTAGGGCGGGTTGCAGGTCACGAGGTCGAATCCCCCCGCGGGGAGCCGCCCGCGCAGCTCCCGCAGGTCGGCGCAGAGCGGAACGAACCGCCCGGCGGGCAGGTTCCCCTCCGCGAGGGAGCGCGCCATCTGGGCGCAGGCCGCCTCCTGGATTTCCACCGCGACGGCCTCGCGCGGGGCGGGCTCCGGGCCGCGGAACCAGAGCGCGGGCACAATGCCGCACCCGCTCCCCAGGTCGGCCGCGCGGTCCCCCGCGCGCGGGGAGGCGAAGTCGGCGAGCAGAAAGGCGTCGGCGCCGAACTTGTGCGCGGGCGTCACCCACAGTCGGATTCCGCCGCCCAGCTCCTCATAATGGCCCTCCAAGCGCCTTCCCCCTATTCGTTGAGATGGAGTTCCGCCTCCGCCCGGTGGGGCGGGACGGGGTTTTCCCGCAGGCGCAGCACCAGCCACGCCCGGTTCTTCCCGCTTAAGCGGGTCTCGCCCGCAGCCGTCCCGCCGCGCGGCGGCTCCGCGTAGCCCCGCAGGTCGGCGAGCGCCTCCCGCCAGCAGCGGCGGACGAGCTTTCGCAGGCGCGCGTCGTCCCGCAGAAAGCGCGGAAGTCCGCTGCCCGCGAGCAGATCGTCCGGGACCGTCTCCGGCAGGGCGTCCGGCTCCAGCAGGGCGGTGACCGCGCACGGCTCGAGCGTCTCATGCGCGCGGTAGCGCGCCCAGAGCGCCCGCTCCTCCGGAAGGATGGGGCGTTCGGCGTCGTCCAGCGGGCCCATCACCAGGATCGGCTCCGGGTCGGTCCCGGGGTCGTAGGGCTCGTCGGACGGCTCCGGCGGCGGAGGCTCCGCCGCCGAAAGGCGCGCCGCCTCAAGCGCCTCCTCCGCCGTCAGCTCCCGTTCGGCGGGCGGCGGGATGATCGCCGCCGGGTCCGGGCCCCCGATCACCGGCGGCACGACCGCGGCGCGCAGGCCGTCGTAGCGGTTGAAGCGCGCGGAGAGCCCGCTCAGCTCGGGACTGCCCCCCGGCAGCATCGGCGGCCAGCTGTAGAGGCGGTTGCCGCGGCAGAGGACGCAGTAGTATTGAAAGATCACGTAGGCCGCCCGCACCGGCATCAGCAGGGGGGCCGGCGTGACAAGCGCCAGCAGCCAGGGCAGGGCGATCGGCCCGCTGAGGAGGGCGAAGACCAGGCCCGCGCGCCGGGTACGCAGCAGGCAGTAGAGCAGCGCACCCTTGATCGCCAGCCCGCCGAGCAGCAGGCCCAGCGCCTCGCTGATGAGCTGGGAGGGCATGCCCTCCCAGCCGATGAGCGTGCTGCCCAAAAGGAAAATGCCGAACGCCACCAGGAAGAAGGCTGCGTCAACCGCGGCCTCCGCCACCAGAAACCAATTTTGCCAGGGGCGCTTCTTCATGAGCGCGCGCCCCTCCAGCCAGCGACCCTCGCGCAGCAAAAGCGCGACCGCCAGCACCGCCAGCGCGGCCATGACCGCGGGCTGAAAGACGTAGGGCTCCGCGCGCGAAACGGTGTGAATCATTCTTACCGGCATGCGTATCCCCCCCTTCGAAAAGAAAAGCCTTCGCTTTGCGGCGAAGGCTTTTCTTTATGTACGTTACTGTCGCTTATTCGGGCTTGATGGCCTCGACAGGGCAGTCGGCCGCACAGGCGCCGCACTCGATGCAGGACGCGGGGTCGATCTCATACTTGCCGTCGCCTTCGGAAATCGCGCCGACGGGGCAGGTCTCCTTGCAGTTGCCGCACGAAATGCAGTCGCCGCTGATCACATATGCCATGGGGAACACCTCCAAATTGAAATACTTTTCTCCCGATACCGCTATGCGATATCATAGACTTATTCTACCACAGACGCGCAAAAAAGCAAGTAAAGTTTTTGGGGGAATCGTCAAAATTCCCCTATTTTTCCTCCTGCGGCTCCTCCGGCGCGGCCTCTCCGCGTCCGGCTCCCCTGCCCTCGGCGCGGCTTTCCTGCCGGCCCTCTCCGCGGCCCTCGCGGATGGGGCGCACCTCGCTCTTGGGATAGAACTTCGCGGCGGCGGAATCCTTTTCCGGAGCGACCTTCAGCATGCCGGTCAGCAGGTTCACCTCCACCACCGTGCCGCGGCCGTCTTTGGTGCGCACCGGCGTGCCCGCCTTGGGGGTGGTGCGCAGCAGGTCGTCGTAGGCGGCCTGCTCATATTTGAGGCAGCACATCAGCCTTCCGCAGGTGCCGGAGATCTTGGTCGGGTTGAGGGAGAGGCCCTGTTCCTTCGCCATCTTGATGGAAACCGGCTGGAACTCGCCCAAAAAGGTCGAGCAGCAGAAGGGCCGCCCACAGATGCCCAGCCCCCCGAGCATCTTGGCCTCGTCGCGCACGCCGATCTGCCACAGCTCGATGCGGGTGCGGAAGACCGACGCGAGGTCCTTGACCAGCTCGCGGAAATCCACCCGGCCGTCGGCGGTGAAATAGAAGAGGATCTTATTGTTGTCGAAGGTGAATTCCACGTCGACCAGCTTCATATTGAGCTTGTGCTTGGCGATCTTCTCCTCGCACACCTTGAAGGCCTGCTTCTCCTTCGCGGCGTTGTCGTGCACCTTTTTGAGGTCCTCGGGCGAGGCGAGGCGCATCACCTTCTTGAGGGGCTTGGAGAGCTTCTGGTCCTCGATCTGGCGGTTTCCCATCGCGACCTCGCCGCACTCCACCCCGCGCGCCGTCTCGACGATCACCCGCGCGCCCTTTTCCACCCGAAGCTCGCCCGGGTCGAAGTAATAGACCTTCCCAACGCTTTTGAATCTCACGCCTATGATTTCAGCCATTGTGTTCCTCCAATTGGTTTTAACGTTTCCGCTTATGGGGTTGTGGGGCATTGGCGGCGCCGGTACTTCCGCGGCGACGGGTTCCCCCATAAAAAGCTCACCCCGTATTTTCGTTCCATCAGTACACCGGCCGCCGGGCCGTCCCGCACCCGCTATCCGGCGAGCGCGGCCTTGACCTCCTCGACCATGCAGGCCGACAGCAGCGGGATGCTCACGTTGCGTCCCGCGCGCAGCAGCGCGCGTTCAACGGCATCCGCCGCGCCGACCAGCTGCATGACCGTCACCCGGTTGCAAAGCCTCTCGTCCGCCTCCCGGCCGACGGCCGCCTGCGCGAACCCCTCCCGCAGCAGCGAAAGGGTCTGCCCAAGGCCGTCGCGGTCCCTGTCGTACCCGGCGAGCACCCGCAGGCAGGCATAGCGTTCGCCGTAGATCAGCTCCTCGCGGAGCTTTTTGGCGTCGGCCGCCGATTTGGAGGGCTTGGCCGAGCCGAGCAGCCCGAGCGCCCTGCCGATGTTGCCGCCCGCGCCCGCCGCCGCGGCCTGCCGCTCCTGCGCGGACCGGCCGGGGGCGAGGGCTTCCAGCGCGGCCGCGCATTCCTCCACCGACGGCACCTCCAATTCCACGCTGATCGCGCGGGAGAGGATGGTCGGCAGCATCCGCGAACGGTTTTCACAGAGCAGCAGGAAATTCACAAAATCGGGCGGCTCCTCGATGATCTTCAGCAGCGCGTTCTGCGCCGCGGCGTTCATCGCGTGCGCCCGGTCGATCAGGTAAATTTTGCGCGCGCCCTCGTTGGGCGCGATGTACGCGTCCTGCCGGATCTCCCGCACCGTCTCGACGGGGAATTCCTTCTTCCCCTCCGGCACGGTGTAATACCGCACGTCGGGGTGGACGCGCTTGTCCGCCTTGACGCAGTGGGAGCAGCGCCCGCAGGGCTTCGGCTCCCCCTCGCAAAGCAGCGTTTTCGCGGCCTGCCAGGCGGCGGTCTTTTTGCCGCTGCCCTCCGGGCCCTCGATGAGCAGGGTATGGGGAAAACGCCCGCCAGCGGCAAGGTTGGCGAGCGTGGCGTTTGCTTTTCGGTTGTAGAGCAGTTCGGGCATTTACAGCTTCTCGAATCTTTCCACGTTCATTACAAAGATCGTCGCGCCGCCCACCTGGACTTCCACCGGGAAGGAGGTGTACATCCCCACTCCGTAGGAGGCGGAGGAGGGCACCATCTGGGTCCGCTTTTTCGAGTGCTTCCCGATGATCTCGATCGCCTCGTCCACCCGTTCATCCTCGGTGCCGATGATGAAGGTGGTGTTGCCCGCCATCAGGAATCCGCCCGTGGTAGCCAGCTTGGTCACGGAAAATCTGTTCTTGGTCAGTTCCTTGGATACCTTGGAGCTGTCGTCGTTCGATACGATCGCAAATATCAGCTTCATAAGTCACCCTCCTGATTCCCTTCACATTTTGGACCAGCGCACGCCTTTGTGCAATTTTATTTTACCATAGCGGCTGTCAAAATTCCATCTTTTTTTGCGCGGCGGCAAAAAGAACCTGTTAAATTCGGGGCTTTTCCCCCCGTTTCCTTCTTTCTTTTTTCTTGTAATAGAAAGAAGCAAAGAAAATACGCCTGAAGCAGGGCCCGCGGGCCCGGGCAAAGGGCTCCGCCCTCGCCGCCGGACAACGTCCGGCGGCTCACCCGCGGCTTTTTGAAAAAAGCCGGCAAAAACATTTGGATTTACAACACGGCGCGAGCGAACGGCGGAGGAAAGCGCCGCGCCTGAACCAAAAGTTCTTTGCCAGGCTTTCTTTCAAGAAAGCCGTGTCACAAAGACGTCCGTCACCCCGTAGCCCCTCAGCGTCTCCACGGCGGCGCCGTCGATGCGCTCGCCGGGCATGACGATGGGGATGCCGGGCGGGCAGGGGGAAATTTCCCCGGCGGCGACGCGGCCGGCGGCGTTTTCCACCGGACAGCGCTCCTGCGTGGAAAAGGCCGCCTCGCGCACCGACAGCGCCTGCTCCAGCCGGGGGAGCGGGGGCGGCGGGGCGGGGGCGGACGCGCCGGAGGGCGGGAGCGCCCCCAGGGCGGTTTCCAGCCGCGTGAAATCCTCGGCGCGGTTGAGGCCCGTGGCCATCAAAACGCCCGCCGCGCCGCCGATATATTCCGGCTCGATGGAAAACCCGCGCAGCCACGCGCCGAATCCCGCCGTGTCCATGCCGCGCGCGGCAAAGCCGAGCGAAAGCTTGGCGGGGTCGGCCGCCCCCTGCGGGAGCGCGAACCCCTTTTGGAGCGCGAGCAGCCGCGCGCGGTCGAAGGCACGCGAGACGCGCTCGAACCCTTCGGCCGCGCCCTCCCCGGCGTAGGCGGCGGCCCGCTCGCAGGAGAGCAGGATCGGATAGCTCGGGCTGGTCGAGCCGAACATCGACATCAGCCGCTTGGCGTCCGGGGCGTACCGCCCGTCGCAGATGTGCAGCAGCGCGCCACCCGTCATGGCGGGCATCGTCTTGTGCAGGCTGTCGCAGCAGAGCGCCGCCCCGCAGTCGGCGGGATGGGGCTTCCCGTACCGTTCCGGCAGGAACTTGAGGTGCGCGCCGTGCGCGTTGTCGACGAGCAGCGGCACCCCGTGGGCGCGGCAGACCTCCGCGATCCCCGCAAGATCGCTGAGCACGCCGAAATAGTCGGGCGAGGTGAGATAGACCGCCTTCGCCTCCGGATGCCCGTCGAGCGCGGCGGCGACCGCGGCCGGGGAATACCGTCCGGTGAACCACGCCCCCGCGTCCCGTTCGGGGTAGACCCACACGGGGGTGAGATCGAGCAGAGCCGCCGCGTTGATCGCGGCGCGGTGGAGGTTGCGGCCCATGACCACGGCGGCGCCCGTCCCGCAGGCGAGCGCGAGCATCGTCTGGATGCACAGCGTCGCGCCGCCCGCGCAGAGCAGCGTCCTCCGGGTCCCGTAGAGGCGCGCGAACTGCTCCTCGAGCGCCAAAAGCGGCCCCTCCGCGTGGTAGAGGCTGTCCGCGCCCTCCACCTCGGTGATGTCCCAGGGCAGCAGCGCGGCAAATTCGTCCGTCCCCGCGCCCTTGTGCCCGGGCATGTGGAAACGGGACATGTCCTTTTCGATGTAATCCCTTACGGCGTCATGCAGCGGCGTTTTCATTCGTGCTTCAGTTTCCTCTTGAGCTGTCCGAGCGCGCCGTTCAGCGCGATCGCCTGGTCGACCATCCGCGCCTTGACCGGACGGTACACGTAGTCGAACTCCCCGGCCAGCTCGTCAAGCCGGCCGTTGAAGCCGCGTTTGAACTGGTAGAGCCCGTACATGTGGCTTCCCTCCTCCAGATTCCCCGAGACCCCCTGGAAGTCGTAGACCTCGCAGCCCGTTTCCACCGCCCATTTGATCATTTCCCACTGCATGAGATAATTGGGCATCACGTCGCGGTGGACGTTGTCGGACGCGCCGTAGACATAGCAGCATTTGCCCGCGTAATTGGTGGTGATGGCGCCGCAGACGGGCGCGTTCTCATAAAATCCCATATAGAGCCGCACATGCTCGCCGAGCGCCTCGAGCATCCGCTCGAAATACGCCTTCGGGCGCACGTTGAAGCCGTCCCGCTCCCCCGTCACCCGCATGATGCGCACAAACTCGTCGAGGTATTCCGGCCCCACCGGGCGCACCTCCACCCCGTTGCGCATGGCGATGCGCACCTTGCGGCGGGTGCCCTGCGTCAGGTTCGCGAGCAGCTCCTCCTCGGTGCGCCCCATGAGATAGAGCCGGTAGTTGAACCGGGCCTGGATGCCCTCGAACCCGTCGGGGCCGTACTGCTGCGTAAAGCCCATGCTCTTCGCGATCGCCAAAAAGTCGGTGTCGCTCATCAGCACATCGGGGTCCATCTTAAAGGTATGGGCGTTATATTTCTTCGCCAGCACGTCTACGCCCGCCTTCAAATCGGCGAGCACCTCCTTGTCGTGCAGGTCGCAGACCGGCCCGCGCGGCGCATATAAAAACGCGGTCCCAACAAGCGGGATCTTCTGGATGAGCACCGATACGGCGCCCTTGATCTCTCCGTCCTCCCCGCGCGAGACGACCGCCTCATACCCCCAGTTGTTCTTGACCTTCTGCCAGTTGACGCTCTGGGTAAAGCCCCCCTGCGGATGGCGCGAGACGAATTCTTCCATCTCCCCATACTGTTCGGGCGTTAAAATCTCCACTTCCATCGGTCCCTTCCACGGCCCCCACGGGCCTCTGTCTTGTTGGCGTCCGCTCAGGCCGGACGCCGGCGCAAATATCCGCGCTTATTATAGCATATTTTCCCGGTGCCGTCATTCCTCCCCGCGCAGAATCCGCAGGTTGCGCCGCAGCACCGTTTCCCCGCGCCAGCCGTAAGCCTTGCTCTCGCAGAGTTTTCCAAGATTATCTTCCCCGACGACCGGCGCGATATCCCG
This sequence comes from Anaerotruncus sp., assembly GCF_057433415.1. NCBI lineage: Bacteria > Bacillati > Bacillota > Clostridia > Eubacteriales > Oscillospiraceae > Anaerotruncus > Anaerotruncus sp. The sequence continues at coordinate 12,238 of NZ_DBMDHH010000064.1, forward strand.
TTGAAACGCCGCGACAGGGCTTCTCCGCGCGTTCCGGTTGACCGGGCAGGCGTCGGTGCACCGGTCGCACCCCCACACGAAGCCGCCCGCCCGGATCTGTTCCCGCTCCCATTCGGTCAGCTCCCCCTTTTTCTGGGTGATATGGGAGCGGCATTTTTCCCGGTCGAAGCCCTCCTGGGACAGCGCGCCCGTCGGGCAGGCCGCGGCGCACCGGCCGCAGTGGGTGCAAAGGGGGTTTGCTTTACGCCCCGCGGCCGGAAAATCCGCCGTCGTGACGATTTCGCCGATAAAGCAATAACTTCCGTAGGTTTCATTCAACAGCTGGCCGTTCATGCCGATATCCCCCAGCCCCGCGAGGCTGGCGGCGCGCACTTCCGCCACCGGCGAGCTATCTACAAATGGTATAAACACATCTCCGTTATACATATTTTGCAGTTCCTTTGCCAGCTCCTCCAGCGTTGCCCGGATAACCGTATGGTAATCATCCATAAGCGCGTAGCGCGATATATTTCTATCGGGATACTCTCCGATGTAATATCCAAATAGTATAACTATGATGCTTTTTGCCCTCTCGGGCAGGCGGCGTTTTGCGCGCACCTCCAAAAGCGGCAGCGCATCCTCAAACCGGCAGACGCCCCACTGGTCCATGCCATGGGATTCCATGCACTTTATCAGCTGATCCATTGGCGGGGCCTCCCTTGGGTATGCCGCTCAGTGAGCGGCGGAGTTTGTCGGTAGTCGACCGACGACCGACAGCGGTTCTTAGGCATACCGCTCATCGAGCGGCGGAGTTTGTCGGTAGTCGGCCGACGGCGGTCCTTAGGCATAGCGCTCATCGAGCGGTGGAGTTTGTCGGTAGTCGACCGACAGCGAGTTCCTTTCTTGCTTGCCCAAGAAAGGAACCAAAGAAGGGCACGAG
>NZ_DBMDHH010000065.1:0-13069 GCF_057433415.1 Anaerotruncus sp.
GGCAGTCGCGCGTCGCGCGCTCCGGGCGCAGCCCGGGCAGGCCGCCCAAGGTGGAAGTCCCCTTGAGCGCCCTTCTTCCGCCGACTTCTTGGGCGCGCAAGAAGTCGGCCCGCCTGCCGGGGCGGGACCCGGCAATCTCCGCCGCCGCAGGCGGCACATCTGGAACGCCCCGGAGGGGCGCGAAAAAGGCCGTCCGTCCGCAGGGCGGAAAACCCAAAACCGCCGCGCGGCGGAACGCGCTCGCGATTTTTGCCGCCGAAGGCGGCTCCGCTTAGGGTTCCGGCCCGCAGGGCCGAGTCGCATGGCGACTCCCTACGGGGAATCCAAAGGGGTCGCGAAGCGACAGCCCGAATGGGGACACCATTTGTCCCGTAGGGACAAGTGGCGCCTGTGGCCCTCTTTGAATGCGCGTCGCCGCTCTGCGGCGCTCGCCGCAGGCGAGGAGCGCATCTAAAGCCCCGCCGGGCGCAGCGCGGCAAATCAACGAGGTCTTCGCCGCTCCCCGAGCGGCAATCCAAAGGCAAATCCATCTTCTATTCCGCCCCACGCGCTCATATAAATGGGGTATGTTGAAAGAGGAGGGCTCACAAAATGCCAAACTACAAACCGGAAGGACTGCTGATAGATACCCCGGCGAACCGGCAGGCGTTCCACTCGCTGAGCGCCCTTCAGGAGGCGTACGCCTCGGGGCGCATCCTGGAAAGCCGCGCGGTCGTCTGCGACCCCGACCACAACCTGATTGTGGACATGGGCGCATGGCGCGGAATCATCCCGCGCGACGAAGCGGCGCTCGGGATCGCGGAGGGCACCACCCGCGACATCGCCATCATCTCCAGAGTCAACAAACCGGTCTGCTACCGCATCACCGGCTTTGTCAAAGCGTCCGACGGCACCGTTATCCCCCAGCTGTCCCGCCGCGCGGTCCAGCAGGAGTGCCAGGACAATTATATCGCGTCCCTCGTCCCCGGCGACATCATCGACGCGCGTGTCACCCATCTGGAATCGTTCGGGTGTTTCGTGGATATCGGCTGCGGCATCCCCTCCCTCATCCCGATCGACGCGATCTCCATCAGCCGAATCTCCCACCCGCGCGACCGCTTCTCCCCCGCGCAGGACATCAGGGCGGTCGTCAAGGCGCTTGAACCGGGCGGGCGCGTCTCCCTCTCCCACAAGGAGCTGCTCGGCACCTGGAGCGAAAACGCCGCCATGTTCTCGGCGGGCGAGACGGTGGCGGGCATCGTGCGTTCGGTGGAGGAATACGGCGTGTTCGTCGAGCTTTCCCCCAACCTCGCCGGGCTTGCGGAACCGCGCGAGGGAGTGGCCGTCGGCCAGCACGCGAGCGTCTATATCAAAAGCCTCATTCCGGAAAAGATGAAGGTAAAGCTTATCATTGTCGATTCCTTTGAGGCCTCGTGGCGCGCCCAGCCCACCCGCTATTTTCTCACGGAGGGGCACCTGAACCGGTGGCGTTATTCGCCCGACTGCTCCGACCGGCTGATCGAAACGGTGTTCGACGGAGACTAAACGATACATAAAAGGAACCCCGGGACGGCGCGCCGTCCCGGGGTTCCTTTTTACCTGCGCCGCCGTGGTGGGTAGGGCTTTTCAACCGCTGTGCGTCCCAACAGATAATCGGTTGAGGTGCCCAGATGATCCGCCATCTTTTCCAGCATTTCGATGCTGGTCTTCGTCCGTCCCGTTTCCCGGCTCGAGTAGGCTTTCACAGACAGCCCGAATATCCGCCCCATCTCTTCTTGAGTATAGCCCTGGTCCCTGCGCAGTTCTTTGAGAATATCCCCGTCAATCGGCATCCCTTCACCTTCCTTGTAAGTTTTTGGGCCATGTGGCCCTTACAAGGATAGCAGGATCTGATCAGCCTGTGGCGAAATGTGTCACCAGTCGCAACGTTTTGGATAAGGGAAGGGGGCTTTGCAGAAATCCGCAAAGCCCCCTTCCCTCTTCTGGGGCCTAGCGGCCCCGGTGCTTTTCCTTTTTCTTCTGCTGGCGCAGCGCGTACCGCTGCGCCTTTTCCTCTTCGGCGCGCGCCTTTGCGTTCACCTTGCGCTCGCGCGCCGCTTCCTCGCGCATCAGGCTCACCGCCTGCTGCGCCTTGGTCCCCGTTCCCGTCCGGGCAAGCCCGCGCGCGATCTCCCGCTGCATCCGCTTTGGATTGATCTGCCTTGCGGCGCTTTCCCCATCGGGGACGGGCGGACTGAACCGCAGCCTTCGCCAGTGATCGAGGAAATACCCGTAAACCTCGTAGTCCTTCGGCTCCGCGCCGAACACCACCCGCGCGGCGCGCAGCTTTCCGCCCTCGGAAACCTCGCAAACCGCGACCCAGAACGGGTCCTCGAAATAAACCGTTGTCCTGCCGCGAATGTCCATTTGCCGTTCCTCCTAAAAAAGTGTTCGCCGCGGGGAACGGACAACCTTAGGAGGCAGGTTACTGACGGCTACCGCCGCGCCCGGACTACCAACCGGGCCGTGTTTTGATCCCCGCGTTTTGTTATGTGAACGGGCCGGATTGCCCGTGATCACCTCTTTCCGCTATGATTCCGGCACAGCCGGGAACGCCTTCACCGAGAGGTACCGGAAGCTGCCGTCGCCGTTGGGCGCGAGGGTATACCGGAGGGCGCCGTTCGGCAGGAGCTGGAACGGCTCGCCGTACTGTTCGATCCAGACGTCGCACCGGTCCGCGCCCTCGTCGATCCGCACAATCCGCTCGTTGCGGTAGCCGCCGCCGTGCCCGTTGAGCCCATAGCAGCCGCTCTCCGCGTCGTAGAGGGGCGAATCGGTCATGGCGAAGCCGTCCAAACCAAAATACTTCCCGGCGACCGCGTCGAGCTGCGCCTGGGTATAGCCGAGGCCGGAGCCAATCCCGATCGGGGTCGCCTCCTGCTCGGGATAGTCCCGCGCGGCCGTCCCGAGCAGGAAGTCGAGCAGCGCCCCACGGTCGATCTCCGCCGGGTCGTCGAACGTCTCGAAAAAGGCGAAATCGCGCATCCACCGGACCTGCCGCGCGGCGGCGCTCCGCGACAGCTCCGTGCCGGGTATCTCCTTGCCCGCGGGCGCGAAGGACAGCACCGAATAGCGGTCCCACATGCCGTAGGGCGCACAGCCGATCCGCGCGACGCAGGCGTTTTCACCCGTCTTGAGAGGCGTTTCGCCCGGATCGGACACCTCCAGCGTGAATCGGCAGAGCCAATCTTCGCCGTCCTGTTCCGGTTCCCCATGCGAGACGCTGTCGATTGAAACCGTCTTCCAGTAGTCGAGCTTGCCCTCCACGCCGAAGGCGGGATTGGCCAGCGCCTCGAGCGCGGGGACGTCCCCCTCCCGAAGCGCGGCGGCCAGCAGCTCCGCCGTCCGCGCCGGGGAAAGGGATTCCTCCGGCGGCGGCTCGGCCTCGATGCCCGGCTGTTCGGCGGGCGCGGAGGGCGCCTCCGGGTGCGAGGAGGCGGTCTGCTCCGGCACGGAAACGGCGGCGGGCGCGTCGGGGCGGGAGGGCGCCGGGCGGGGCGGATCGGGGATGCCGCACCCCGCCAGGAGCAGGCAGGCGCAGAGGAGCATGGCAATCAGCCGTTTCATCGCGTCATTCCCCTTTCTCCGGAGTGGCCTCGCGCAGGAGCTTTTCACGGTAGGCTTTGGCCGCCTGTTCCGTCTTGTTGTCCCCGAACCGGTAGTAGACCCGGTCGCGCAGGGCGTCGGGCAGGTACTGCTGGCGCAGGTAGTGGTTGGGATAGTCGTGCGGATAGCGGTAAAATTGGCCGGGATTTTTGACGTCCGCGCCGTCGAAGTGCCTGTTCTGGAGGCAGCGGGGCGGCGGGCCGGACTTCCCGGCGCGCACGTCGGCCATCGCCTCCTCGATCGCCATGCAGGAGGCGTTCGACTTGGGCGCGGTCGCGAGCAGCACGACCGCCTCGGCCAGCGGGATCTGCGCCTCGGGCAGGCCGATCTGCACCGCCGCGTCGACGCACGCCTTGGTGACGGCGATCGCCATCGGATAGGCCAGCCCGATGTCCTCGCTGGCGATCACGAGCAGGCGGCGGCAGGGGGAGAGCAGGTCGCCCGCCTCGAGCAGCCGCGCGAGATAGTGGAGGGCGGCGTTTTCATCCGAGCCGCGGATGGATTTTTGCAGCGCGGAGAGCAGGTCGTAGTGCTCGTCGCCCTCGCGGTCGTAGCGCATCGCGCTCTTCTGCGCGACCTGCTTCGCGTCCTCCAGGGTGATCTCCCGCCGGCCGCCGGCCGCGAGCGCGAGTAGCTCGACCGCGTTGACTGCCTTGCGCACGTCGCCGCCGCACGCCTGCGCGATGTATTCCACCACGCCCTCCGCGAGGACGTATCCGCCGTCCTCCCCCGCGGCCTCGAACGCGCGCCGGACGGCGCGCGCCGTATCCGCAGGGGTGACCGGCTTAAACTCGAACACCGTGCTGCGGGAGAGCACCGCGCCGTAGACGTAGAAATAGGGGTTCTCGGTCGTGGAGGCGATCAGCGTGACCGAACCGTCCTCGATGCACTCAAGCAGCGACTGCTGCTGTTTTTTGTTGAGGTACTGGATTTCGTCGAGGTAGAGAAGCACCCCGCCCAGCCCGTCGATCGTGTCGCGCGCGGCCACCGCGTCGCGGATATCCTGCGTCGAGGCGGTGGTGCCGTTGAGGCGGACGAGCTTTTTGCCCGCCTTTTTCGCGATGATCGACGCAACGGTCGTCTTGCCGACCCCCGACGGTCCGTAGAAGATCAAATTGGGGATGCTGCCCGTCTCGACCATCCGCCGCAGCACCATCCCGGGCGCGAGCAGGTGCTCCTGCCCCACCACGTCGTCGAGGGTCTGCGGCCGGATGCGGTCCGCCAGCGGAGCCGCCATAAAAATCACCTCCGAAAGAAAACGAGCCGCCGCCTGCCGGCGGCGGCTGGGATGACGACAGGGCCGCTTCTTCATAAGCGGCGCAAACCGTTTGGTTCAGGCAAAACGCCGCCCGCGGCCGCAGACGTGCGCCGTGCGGCGCGGTTCCGCCGCACGGGCGGCGGCCGGCCCCGGGGCAGGGCGCGCAGCCTGAACCAAACGTTCTTTGCCAAGGCTTTCTTTCAAGAAAGCCGACAAGAAAGCCGACAAAAAAGTCCGTAACTCTATTCGTAGAGCGGGTACTTGGCGCAGAGGGCTTCGACGCCGGCGCGGATCTCGTCGGCCTTGTTTTCAAAGTCCGTGGCGGTGAGGTAGAAGAACTCGGCAATCTTTTCCATGTCCGCCTCGACGAAGCCGCGGCTGGTGACGGCCGGGGTGCCGACGCGCACGCCGCTCGTGATGAAGGGGCTCTGCGGGTCGTTGGGGATGGCGTTTTTGTTGACGGTGATGTAGACCTCGTCAAGCTTCTTCTCGAAGTCCTTGCCGGTGATGCCGAAGTTGCGCAGGTCGAGCAGCACGAGGTGATTGTCGCTGCCGCCCGAGATGAGGCGGAAGCCGCGCGCGGTGAGCGCCTTGGCGAGCGCGCGGCAGTTGAGGACGATCTGGTGCTGGTAGGCCTTGAATTCGGGGTTCATCGCCTCGCCGAAGCAGACCGCCTTGGCGGCGATGATGTGCTCGAGCGGGCCGCCCTGCATGCCGGGGAAGATCGCCTTGTCGATCTTCTTGCCGAGCTCCTCGCGGCAGAGGATCATGCCGCCGCGCGGGCCGCGCAGCGTCTTGTGGGTGGTGGTGGTCACGATGTCGGCGTAGGGCACCGGGCTGGGGTGCTCGCCCGCGGCGACCAGGCCCGCAATGTGCGCCATGTCGACCATGAAATAGGCGCCGGCCTCTTTGGCGATCGCCGAAAGGCGCTCGAAGTCGATGACGCGCGGATAGGCCGAAGCGCCCGCGACGAGCAGCTTGGGCTTGCATTCGAGCGCGATCTCCCGCACCTTGTCGTAGTCGATGACCTCGGTGACGGGGTCGACGCCGTAGGAAACGAATTGATAGTACTTGCCCGAGAGGTTCACGGGGGAGCCGTGGGTCAGGTGGCCGCCGTCGGCAAGGCTCATGCCCAGCACGGTGTCGCCCGGCTCAAGCAGCGCGAAATAGACCGCGAGGTTCGCCTGCGCGCCCGCGTGGGGCTGAACGTTCGCGTGCTCCGCGCCGAAGAGCTTCTTGGCGCGCTCGATGGCGATGTTCTCCACCTCGTCGACGTTCTGGCAGCCGCCGTAATACCGCTTGGCGGGGTAGCCCTCGGCATACTTGTTGGTGAGCACCGAGCCCATCGCGGCGAGCACCGCGGGGCTGACGATGTTCTCCGAAGCGATCAGCTCGATGTTGCGGCGCTGCCTGGCCAGCTCCCGTCCCATCGCCGCGCCGACCTCGGGGTCGGTTTTGGAGACGAACCCAATCGTGTCCATCATGTCCTGATACATCACAATCATCCATTCCGCCGCCGCGCTCCGGCACATATTTTGAGTAGGCGGAGGGCGCGAACCTGCACCGCGCGGAATCCGGCAGGCGTCCGACGCGTCCCCCGGGCGGCCGCGGGCGGCCGCCCTTTTCACGAGTGGTTCCAGTATACCATAAATCCCCGGCGGCGTACAAGGGGTTCCGGCGAGCCCTTCCCTTTTTGCCGAACTTGTGCTAAACTGGATGAGGTATTTTGTGCATTGGGGGCATTGGTATGTCTATCTTCAAGCGGCCCACGCCGCCCACCTGGAAAATCCTGCTCTACTGCGTGCTCTCGCTGGGGGTGCTGCTCCTGCTCGGGCACCTGGCGCCTTACGTCCTCGCTTAGCATCCGCCCGGCGCAAAAGGGCGGAAGAAGAGCGCCGGCATTCTTTCGAATGCCGGCGCTCTTTTTATGAATTAGGAGAAAAAAATGAAAAGCGGTTTAGGCGGTACGCTCCATGCCCGAGTCGCCGGGAGTGAACCGCACGCGGGTCGCCCGCGCGCGCTTTTGGGATTTGACGGCCCTGCCGTAAGCGATCATGCTGTTGGCAAAGGCCGCGCCGCAGCCGATCACGAGCGAAGCGAACAGCTTGGAGCCGAACTTGTTCACGACCAGGTAGACGGCGGTATCGGTAAACCAGCGGGCGAGGCCTGCATCGCGGGAGATCTCGATGAAGCCGCCTGCGAAAAAGGAGAGGGCGATAAACGCGGCAACGGCCGCGATAACCCCGGTTCGGAGCGGATGATTCTTTCTTTTCACGGCTGTTGCCTCCTTTAAAAGTTACAGATTGTAACTTTTGGGATAATTTCTACAGATCATTTTACGTTCTGTATTTTTGCTTACTTATAATATACCACATTCTATGCGAAAATCAAGAGGAAAATGCAAATTTGTTAAAATTATTTTCACAATTGTAACGAGTTTGTAACCACGATGTAACCACATTGTAACTATTCCATTTTATGGAATTTTGTTTGTAACCAGTTTGTCACTTTTATCCAGACGCCGCCGAAAAAGAAAAGCAGCCGCGCGGAGCGCGGCTGCTTTTCCCGTTTCCGCCCGCCGGATCGGACAGGAACAAAATGGGGTGCCGTTATTTTTTCGCGAAGGAAGGCAGGATCGCCTTTTCGGTCGGCGCGGGCCTGGCGGGGGCCTCCTTGACGGGCTTTTCGGCGGGGCGCTCGGCGCGCGCTGCCGCCGCGATCGGCATCTCGGCGACCACATAGGTGCCGAGCTGGCGGGTCTTGGAGCGGAAGACATAGTCCCCGTCGTCCGTCTCGACCGCCGAGAAGGCGGGCGTCACGTCGACCAGCTCGCCGTCGATCACCTGGTAGATCACCACGTCGGACGGGTCGACCGTCAGGGCGTCCTCGTCGGAGTCGTAGTAGGGATTGTAGATCTCAAAGGTGGCGCGGCTGGTGGAGGAGATGCGGGGGGCGCCGATGAAGTCGAAGAGGAAGGCGTCCTGGTCGGCAAAGTAGTCGGCGTAATCCTGGTCGTCCCACTTGGTGGTCATCTTGGGGAAGAGCTTTTTGGCGTCGTCGTCGCTCTCAAAGGCGAGCCGCGCGAGCGTCCGGTTCTCGTCCTCCCAGGTGATCTCGTTATCCTCGTTCTTGTTCGGCTCGAGGACCACGCCGCCGTCGCCCGCCATATAATCCTGGTCGGCGTTCTCGGTCGTGTTGCCCATGAAGAATTTGAACTTGATGGAGAACTTCTGGCCCTCGGCGTACTCCTGGCCGCCGATCGTCACCTTCTCCTTGGCCGTGAAGGTCACCTCGGGGGTGAGCTTGTATTCGTTGTCGGTGATGTCCTGCTTGAGCTCGATCTTCACCGCGACCCAGCGGCCCTTGATCTGGCCGCCCGTGCCGAAGTTCTTTTCGGTCACGCTGACCTTCTGGATCATCTTCGAGTTGTCGTCGCCCTTGTCAGTCTTGACCTTGAAGAAATCCTTGTCGGTGAGCTTGCTGACCGCCGCCTCTTCGATCGGAAAGTAGACGGTGGTGTCCGGCGCGATCACATCGGCGGCGGAATAGACGGCGCCGTCCCCGTCGCAGAGGTCGCTCTCCACCACGAGGCCGATGTTCGGGTAGGGGATCGCGTCGCCCGTCGCCGCGGCGGCGGCCACGCCGAGCGGGAGCGCGCACGCGAGCGCAAGGAGCAAAGCCAGTACTTTTTTCATTGTGAAATCCTCCTTCATCTTACCTGTTGGGGAATGTCCTTCCAACATTTCCTTGCCCAGTATACCCCGGCCCGGGAGAAAAACTGCGCGAAAGAGGGCGACGAACCGCCCCGGATTCCCCCGTCCCTCCGCGCCGCTTATAACCGATCCGGTTCGCTCGATATGAAAAATCGGTATTTTTCATAGAATAAATACCGTGATAGTATCAATATAGTTCATATTCACCAGAAATCAGTTCATTTTGAAAAGGAGAAGGGTCTATGGAACGCACCGCTGTCAAACAGGAAATGAAAGAAATGCTTTGCGATTTCACCTCGATCATCGGCGTGTCGGGCGAGGAGCAGGACGTCGTCCGGGCGATGGCCGCCCGCCTCAAGCCCTATGCCGACGAGGTGAAGGTGAGCACGCTGGGCAACCTCACCGCCGTCAAACGGGGCAGCCGTCCCGGCCCCACCGTCCTGATCGCCTCCCACTCGGACGAGATCGGCTTCTGCGTCAAATACATCTACGAGGACGGCTTTCTCGCCTTCGACAAGCTCGGCGGCGTGCCCGAAAACCTGATGGTCGGACGCAAGGTGTGGATCGGCAGGAACCGGGTACCCGGCGTGATCGGCGCGAAGCCCGGCCACCTCATGACCCCCGAGGAGGCCCGCACCGTGCGCGGCGCGAAGGACCTCTACATCGACGTGGCCTGCTCCTCCGCCGGCGAGGTCCGGGCGCTGGGGATCCGGGAGGGCGACCGCGCCGTCTTCGCAGACACCGTCTCCGAAATGGCCAACCCCGACTTTCTCTGCGGGCGCGCGATGGATAACCGCGCCGGCTGCACCGTGGTGTGCGAGCTGATGAAGCTCTGCGCGGACGGCGATTTCGCAGGCACCCTCGTGGTCGGCGCCACCTGCCGCGAGGAGGTCGGCATGGTGGGGGCGCGCGCGCTCGGCCACGCCGTGCATCCCGATTATGTCATCGCCGTCGACACCGTCCCCTCGGGCGACACCCCCGACCAACCCCGCCGCGGCCTGCTCCCCATCTCGATCGGAAAGGGGCCGGCCGTGCTGCTCGCGGACGGCTGCGACTGCTCCCACCAGTACGGCGTCTTCAGCAGCGTGCATCCCGCAATCCGCAGGGCGATCGAAAACCAGTCGGCGGCGCAGGGCCTGCCGGTGCAGTGGCTCTCGCTGGTCGGCTTCCTCTCCACCACCGACGCCGCCGAGTATGCCTACGCCGGGGACGGCATCCCGCAGGCCTCCTTCACGATCCCGCGCCGCTACTCCCACTCGCCGGTCGAGCTGCTGAACGTGAACGACCTGGTCGATATGGCCTGCCTGCTTCAGGGGATCGTCGAAAAAGAGAACGAGACGATCAACCTCGACTTCCTTGCCGACTGACGGCCGGCCGGAACGCACAACCGAACGCTGACAAAGGGGTGAATGTTTTGAGTAAACCGAATTCCGCCGCCGAAGCCAAGGACAGCCTGCTCATCCGCATGGGCAATTCCTTCACGCGGGTTTCCCAGAAGTACATGCCCGATCCCACCATCTTCGCCATCGCGCTGACCATCCTCGCCTTCCTGTTGGCCATGGTCATGAAGCGCCTCTCCCCCGCCGCCGTGCTGGGCAACTGGTACGCCGGGCTGTGGGAGCTGCTGACCTTCGCCATGCAGATGGCCATCTGCATCATCGGCGGCGCGGTGGTGGCCGACGCGCCGGTGGCCAAGCGCGCCATCAACCGGGTCGCCTCCCTGCCCCAAAACGGCCCGCAGGCGGCCTTCCTCGTGGCCGCCGTCACCATCCTGCTCTCCTATGTGCAGTTCGGCCTCTCGCTCGCGGGCGGCGCGCTGCTCGCCAAGAGCATCGCGCGCAACTTCCGCCGCCGCGGCGTCCCCTGCGAATACGGCCTGCTGGTCGCCTGCGCCTACCTCGGGCAGATGACCTGGTGCGTCGGCTTCTCCAACTCGGTGGGCCTTTCGATTGCGACGCCCGGACACTTCCTCGAGTCGGAGATCGGCCTCATCCCGCTCAACAGCTACATCTTCAACCCGATGAACCTCTTCCTGGCGGCGGGCTTCATCGTCCTGCTGCCCCTCTTCGCCTACCTGCTCCACCCCAAGGGGGACAACGTCCGTCCCATCCCCGACTACGCGCTGCGGGTTGTGGAGGAGCCCGCCGGGGAAATCCTCTCCGAAAAGGCCGAAAAAAAGAACGCGTCGGTGGGCGAGCTGCTCAACAACAGCCATGCCTTCTGCTGGATCATCGGCGGCATGGGCATCCTCTACGTCGTCTACGCGTTCGCCACCAAGGGCTTCGCGGCGTTCGACCTCAACCTCCTCAACGCCATCCTGATCTTCGGCGGCCTGCTGCTCCACGGCACCGTCGCAAACTACGTGTCCGCCTTCGCGCGCTCCACCTCGAGCGCCTCGGGCATCATCTTCCAGTTCCCGCTCTACGCCGGGATCATGGGCATCATCAAGTATTCCGGCCTCGTATCGATTCTGGCGGGCGCGATCGCCTCAATCAGCACCCCCTTCACCTTCTATTTCTGGACCTTCCTGAGCGCCTCGATCGTCAACATGTTCGTCCCGTCGGGCGGCGGCCAGTGGGCCGTGCAGGGTCCCATCGCCGTCGAGTCGGTCCGCATGATCGCGGGTGGCAATGTGCTCAAGGCCTGCCAGGCGGTGGCCTACGGCAACTCGTGGACCAACATGTGCCAGCCCTTCTGGGCGCTCGCGCTGCTCGGCTTCACCGGGCTCAAGGCCAAGGACATCATGGGGTACAGCACCGCCATCATGCTGGGCGCCGGGCTGCTCTTCACCGCGGCCGTGTTCTTCTTCCCTGTCTGAACAAAAGCCAAAAAAGCCGCCCCCATGCAGGCGCATGGGGGCGGCTTCCTTTTTCTGGCTGGCGATTTGAAAGGAGGGGTGGTAAGATGAAAGAAAGCGCCTTCAACCGGCGAAGAGGGGGACTCTGCATGGATATACTCCGGCTCCGATACTTCCGGGCCGTGGCCCAGACCGAAAACATCTCCCAAGCGGCGGAAAAGCTGCTCATCTCCCAGCCGGCCCTGAGCAAGGCCATCTCCCTGCTCGAGGACGAGGTGGGGGTGGCCCTGTTCCAGCGGTCCGGGCGCCGCATCGCGCTCAACGAATACGGACACGCGTTTCTCAAATACGCCGAGCTCGCGATCGACGCAGTCGACCGCGGCGTCAGCGCGGTCCGCGAGATCGAGAACCCTTCGACCGCGCCCATCCGCCTGCAGACGAACATCACCGGCGAACTCTACCTGATCGAGCTGATCCGGAGCTTCCGCCGCGCACACCCCGGCGCCACCTTCGAGGTCATCAAAAACTACACCAAATCCAAGTTCCTCTACGACTGCGACCTCTACATCCACGCGGTCAACATCCCGCTCAACAAGTGCGCCTCCCTCCCCCTCTTCACCGAGGAGCTGGTGCTGGGGGTTCCTGCCGGGCATCCTCTGGCCGCTTACGACCACATTCCGCTGCGCATGGCGCGAAACGAGGAGTTCATCGGGCTCATCCGCTCCACGAGCTGGACCGAGGAGACCAACGGCTTCTGCTTCCAGGCGGGCTTCAAGCCGAACGTCGTCTATACCTGCGACGGCACCGAAATGGTCGCCAAGCTTATCGCAGCGGGCGAGGGGGTCGGCTTCCTGGCTGCCCAGAGCTGGGGGGCGTTTCCCGAAGGGGTGAAGCTGCTCCACCTCGACGATCCGCTCTGCTCCCGCTCCTACAACCTCTCCTGGCAGATCGACAAGCCGTTCACCCCGCTGGCCGAGCAGTTCAGGGAGCACATCCTCGCCTATTTCAAGGCGCGGAAGGCGCCGCCCCGCCAGCCGCGGTAACGCAGGAAACAAACGCGAAAAAAGACCGTGGACAGGCTTGTCCACGGTCTTTTCTTGGAGCTGATAATCAGATTCGAACTGATGACCTCATCCTTACCAAGGATGTGCTCTGCCGACTGAGCTATATCAGCATGTACAGGCTGCCCGCCTGCGGAAAAGTGGCAGGGGCAGAAGGATTCGAACCCTCGGCACGTGGTTTTGGAGACCACTGCTCTACCAGCTGAGCTATACCCCTATATTGCCCACCCGAATGTATTCCCATACACGGGAAATCCTTGATCCCTGTGGTGGGCCATCAGGGACTCGAACCCCGGACCAACCGGTTATGAGCCGGTGGCTCTGACCAACTGAGCTAATGGCCCGTAAAAAGAAGATGTACCGCTACCGCTCTGGTAGCGGTACCATTTGTTGGCTCCCCCTGTCTGGCTCGAACAGACGACCCTGCGGTTAACAGCCGCATGCTCTACCGACTGAGCTAAGGAGGAATATGAAGAATTTGAGATGCCAGCGTACAAAACAATTGTACGCTGGCAGGAGCTGGCATAGACCTATCTTCCCGGGAAGTCACCCTCCAAGTATTGTCGGCACCGCTGAGCTTAACTTCTGTGTTCGGGATGGGAACAGGTGGGACCTC
>NZ_DBMDHH010000066.1:0-12408 GCF_057433415.1 Anaerotruncus sp.
CTCCCGGAGATTCCTAAGAACCCGGCGGAGGGTTCTTAGGCGGACTTTTGGTTCCTTTTCGTCCGTCCGAAAAGGAACCCGTGGCGCGCGGCGGAACGCGCTCGTGATTCTTGCCGCTTGGAAAGCGGCAATTCCCGCCCAAGCCCCGCCGGGCGGCCGTCGGCGGGACACGCCTCCGGCACTAGGCCTGCGGGCCGTCGCAGCGCGGCAAACCCAAAACCGCCGCCGGTCGGCCACCGGCAGCTGCGCCGCTAGATGAGCGGCAAACCCAAAACCGCCGCCGGTCGGCCACCGGCAACTATGCCGCTCCCCGAGCGGCAAACCCGAGAGGAGCCCTCCAGTGGACGAATACACGACGATCAAGGCTTTTGCGAGCGACGAATTCACCGAGCGGCGCTCCCGTTTCATCGGGCATGTGAAGCCGGCGGCGAGCGAGGCGGAGGCGGCGGCCTTCATCGCGGAGTGCCGCGACAAATACTGGGACGCAAGCCACAACGTCTACGCCTACATCCTGCGCGACGGCCAGACCCGCCGCTACTCGGACGACGGGGAGCCGCAGGGGACGGGGGGCGTGCCGGTGCTCGAGGTGCTCCAGCGGGAGGGGCTGACCGATCTGGTCTGCGTGGTGACGCGCTATTTCGGCGGGGTCCTGCTCGGCGCGGGCGGGCTGGTGCGGGCCTACTCCCACGGCGCGAAGCTCGCGGTCGACGCGGCGGAGCGGATGACGATGAGCGAGTGCACCGAGCTGGCGCTCGAATTCGGCTACGACCTCTACGGGAAGATCTCCTACCTGCTGCCGCAGTTTCACGCGCAGACGACGTTTTCCGACTTTGGGGCGGTCGTGCGGCTTCAGGTGCTGGTGAAGGACTGCTTTGTCCCGTCCTTTGAAAAGGCGTTGGCGGAGGGCACCTCCGCGCTGGTGACACCGCGGGCGGTCGACCGCCGGTACGCCTGCATCCCCGAATGAATCCTGTCGAACGGTGGAACATCCTGCCTTTTGCAAGAAATTTCTGCATCAGGCAGGAATTTTTTTATCTGCGGAGTATAATATAGTAGAACAGGCCGCAAAGCGGCATGGAAAGCCGCTTGACGGGAGGGAGGCACCGCATGACGATCCGCGAGCAGACGCAGGAAATCCAGGCGCGCACCCTGTCAAAATACGCCAGCCTCTCCCAAAACTCGCTCGGACGCGAACGCCCGGTCGAGGACTGCCCGCTGCGCACGCCCTACGCGCGCGACCGCGACCGGATCCTTCACTGCAAGTCGTTCCGCCGGCTGATGCATAAGACGCAGGTATTTCTCTCCCCGGAGGGGGACCACTACCGCACCCGGCTGACCCATACGCTGGAGGTGAGCCAGATCGCGCGGACGATCGCCGTCGCGCTGCGCCTCAACGAGGAGCTCACCGAGGCGATCGCGCTCGGCCACGACCTCGGGCACACGCCGTTCGGACATGCCGGGGAGCGCGCGCTCGCACAGGTCTGTCCGCACGGGTTTTCCCACGCGCAGCAGAGCGTGCGGGTCGTCGAGCGGATCGAAAACGACGGCGCCGGCCTCAACCTCACCTGGGAGGTTCGCAACGGCATCGGCTGCCACTCCTACTCCAACCCCTCCCCGGAGGGCCGGGCAAGGACGCTCGAGGGACGCGCCGTCTATTTCGCGGACAAGATCGCCTACCTCAACCACGACCTCGAGGACGCGCTGCGCGCGAAGGTGCTGACGCAGGACGACATCCCCTGGACGATCAAATACGCGCTCGGGCGCACCAAATCCCAGCGGATCACCGCCCTCATCACCTCGCTGGTGGAAAACAGCGGCGAGGACGTCGGGATGGACAAAGCGACCGCCGAAGCGTTCGCCCAGTTCAACTCGTTTATGTATGAAGCGGTCTACCTCAACCCCGTGGCGAAGGGGGAGGAGGGCAAGGCGGAGGAGGTCGTCAAGAGCCTCTACCGCCACTTCGCGGAGCACCCGCAGGAGCTGCCCGACGAATACCAGGCGATCTATGAGCGGGAGGACGCCGCGCGCGCCGCCTGTGATTACATATCGGGCATGTCCGACCGCTACGCGGTCGCGACCTACGAACGACTGTTCGTCCCGCGCCCATGGGAAATCTATTGATTGGAACAATCCGGAAAGGAGGCGGCCACCGATGATTTCAGAACTTTTCCTGCAGGAACTCAAAAGCTACAGCGACATCGAACAGGTCGTCTCCTCCTATGTACACCTCAAGCGGCGGGGGCGGGTGGCCACCGGGCTCTGCCCCTTCCACTCGGAAAAGACTCCCTCCTTCACCGTCTACCCCGACAACCAGAGCTTCTACTGCTTCGGCTGCGGCGCGGGGGGCGATGTGATCACGTTTATCCGCCGCATCGAAAACCTCGAGTATGTGGAGGCGGTGCGCTTTCTGGCCCAGCGCGCGGGCATGGCGATGCCGGAGGACACGCGGGACGACGGCATGGCGCGCCTTAAGGCCCGCGTGCTGGAACTCAACCGCACCCTCGCGCGGTTCTACCACAGCTGCCTGCGGGGCCCGCAGGGCAAGCCGGGGCTCGACTACCTGCACGGGCGGGGGCTCACCAACCAGACGATCATCCGGTTCGGCCTCGGCTACGCGCCCGACAGCTGGGACGCCGCCTGCAAATACCTGCGCTCCAGGGGCTTTACCGACGACGAGATGGTTTCCGCCGCCGTGGCGGCCCGGGGGAAGAGCGGCGGCCTCTACGACAGCTTCCGCAACCGGGCGATGTTCCCGATCATCGACCTGCGGGGCAACGTCATCGGCTTCGGCGGGCGGGTCATGGGGGACGCGAAGGGACCCAAATACCTCAACTCGTCCGACACGCCCGTTTTTAAAAAGAGCCGCAACCTCTTCGCGCTCAACTTTGCGAAGGCCTCCAAGCGGGAGGGGCTCATCCTCTGCGAGGGATATATGGACGTGATCGCGATGCACCAGGCGGGGTTTGACAACGCCGTCGCGACGCTGGGCACCGCGCTCACCTCCGAGCAGTCGCGGCTGATCGCGCAGTATGCCCAGGGCGTCACCCTCTCCTACGACTCGGACGGCGCGGGACAGGCCGCGACCCGGCGGGCGGTCGGCCTGCTCGGGGAGGTCGGTGTGAAGATCAAGGTGCTCTCCATCACGGGGGCGAAGGACCCCGACGAATACATCAAGAAATTCGGCGCCGAGCGGTTTTCGCTGCTGCTTGAAGGCGCGTCGAACGCCACCGAGTTCGAGATCGCCAAGCTCAGGCAGAAATACGACTGCGACACCGCCGACGGCAAGGTCGCCTTTCTGCGGGAGTTCGTCGCGCTGATGGCGGGGATTCCCAACGCGGTCGAGCGGGACGTCTACCTCTCCAAGGTGGCCTCCGAGCTGGAGGTAGCCAAGGAGGCGGTCGAGACGCAGCTCAAGTTCGAGCAGAAGCGCGCATCCAAGCGCCGCAAGCGGGACGCCTCCGAGCTCAAGGTCTACAGCGAGGTCAAGGCGCCCAGCCAGCGGCAGGATTTCCAGCGGGCGCGCAACATCAAGTTCGCGCTGGCGGAGGACAAGCTGCTCGGCATCCTCATGAAGAATCCGGATTATTATGCGCATGCCGCGTCCCGGATTACGCTGGAAGACTTTGTCACCGACCGCAACCGGGAGCTGGCAAAGGTGATCTTCGAGCGGCTGGCGGCGGGGCAGTCGGTGGAGCTCAGCCTGCTGTCGGCGCAGCTTACGGTCGACCAGATGGGCGTTGCGTCCGAGCTGGTCAACGCCGTATCGGGCATGATGTTCGGCGTGGAGGATGTCGACAGTTATATCGACACCATCCTCAGCCATAAAAATATCAAGTCGCAGGACGAGGTCGCGGCAATGACGGATGACGACCTGAAGGCGTACATAGCCTCGTTAGCGTCCAAGAAGAAGTCAAACTGATTTAGGGGGACATACAGCAATGGGTGTACAGGAAAAGAAAGCCGTTTTGAAGGAACTTCTGGAGAGCGGCAAGGCGAAGGGCAAGCTGACCACCAAGGAAATCAGCGACGCGCTCGAGGAACTGGATTACGACGTCGAACAGGTCGACAAGATGTACGACCTGCTGGAACAGAACAATATTGAAATCATCGAGGACATGGTCACGCCGGTCGAGGAGGACTTCAAGGACCTCGGCAAGGGCGCAGACCTCGACGTGGCGCTGGCCGCCGAGGGCATCAGCATCGACGACCCGGTCAAGGTCTACCTCAAGGAGATCGGGCGGGTGCCGCTCCTCTCCGCCGACGAGGAGATCGACCTCGCGGTGCGCATGGGGCAGGGGGACGTCGAGGCGCGCAAGCGCCTCTCGGAGGCGAACCTGCGCCTCGTCGTCAGCATCGCCAAGCGGTATGTCGGCCGCGGGATGCAGTTTTTGGATCTCATCCAGGAGGGCAACCTCGGCCTCATCAAGGCGGTCGAAAAATTTGACCACACCAAGGGCTTCAAATTCTCCACCTATGCGACCTGGTGGATCCGCCAGGCGATCACCCGCGCGATCGCCGATCAGGCGCGCACCATCCGCATCCCGGTGCACATGGTCGAGACGATCAACAAGGTGAAGAAGGTCTCCTCCCAGCTGCTGCACAAGAACGGCCACGAGCCGACTGCCGACGAGATCGCGGCCGAGCTTGACATGCCGGTCGACAAGGTGCGCGAGATTATGCGGGTGGCGCAGGAGCCGGTGTCGCTCGAAACGCCGATCGGCGAGGAGGAGGACAGCCACCTCGGCGACTTCATCCCCGACGACGACGCGCCCGCCCCGGCGGACGCCGCCTCCCACGTCCTGCTCAAGGAGCAGCTCTCCGAGGTGCTCCAGACCCTCACCCCGCGGGAGGAAAAGGTGCTGCGCCTGCGCTTCGGCCTCGAGGACGGCCGCAGCCGTACCCTCGAGGAGGTCGGCAAGGAGTTCAACGTCACGCGCGAACGCATCCGCCAGATTGAGGCCAAGGCCCTGCGCAAGCTCCGCCATCCCTCCCGCAGCAAAAAGCTGAAGGACTTCCTCGACTAAAGGAACCCTTTTGAAAAAGGTTTCCTTTAGAATCCTTTCAAAACCTTTGGTTCAGGCGTCGCGCGGCGTTTCGCCGCGGGCGCGTCCCGTGAGGGAGAAGAAGCGGCCGCCCTTCCGGGCGGCCGCTTCTTTGAGCTTCCGGGTTCCGCCCCGGGGATGGTTTTGGGTTTGCCGCGCTGCCGGAGGCGTGTCCCGCCGACGGCCGCCCGGCGGAATCCTCTTGAGTTTACCGCGCTGCGGCCGGCGGGGCGTAGACGGGAATTGCCGCCCATGGGCGGCAAGAATCACGAGCGCGTTCCGCCGCGCGGCACGGGTTCCTTTTCGGACGGACGAAAAGGAACCAAAAGTCCGCCTAAGAACCCTCCGCCGGGTTCTTAGGTATCTCCGGGAGTACCTTGCCAGTACCCGCGAACTACCGCCGCTCCCCACGGGTACACTAGCTGAAGGCTCAATTCAGGTTGCAGGCGCTCCCAACGACCGAAGCCGGATGGCTCGCCAAAACCTGCGGCGGAAAACAACGCCCGTTCCGGGTGTTCGCGCGCTCTGCGCGCGTGCGCGGCAAAGCCGCGCAGTTTTCCGCCTCCCCGTGGGCGCTGCGCGCCGCGCAAAAGTGGCCGTGCCTCCCCGAACGCACGTCCGATTCGGTTCCGGAGACTCGCCGGCAGAGGCATTGCGCCCGCGGCGCGGCGCCAGGCGGGATGCTGTAGGCTCGTTCATTCATCCGTGACAGGGCGCCGCCGACTTTGGCCGCAGGCCAACCGGAGGCGGCGCGGGGGTCAAGGGGGCACAGCCCCCTGCGGCTTCTTTCCCCCATTTCTTGTCCGCACAAGAAATGGGGCCGCCTGCCGGGGCGGGACCCGGCAGTTCCGCCGCTTCCCGAGCGGCAAATCTAACCCTGCCGTCGGTCGACTACCGGCAAGCTCCGCCGCTCGTTGAGCGGCAAGCCTAAGCCCACGCCGGGGCGGGACCCGGCAGTTCCGCCGCTTCCCGAGCGGCAAATCCAAAGCGGCCGCCGGCCGCCAGCCGACAATCTCCGCCGCTCCTTGAGCGGCAAATCCGGGAACCCCGCCCTTGACAAAACGCGCCGAATGTTATACACTTAATTAGTATAGTTTATTCCTTTTGGAAAAGCGCGAACAAAGGAGCGGATTTCATGTATATCACCCTCGAAGCCGACTACGCGGTGCGGATTGTCAACTGTCTGGCGAAGAACGGGAGCCGGATGGATGCCAAGGCGCTCTCCGCCGCGACGGGCGTGACCCTGCGCTTTTCCCTCAAAATCCTGCGCAAGCTGGTCGCGCAGGGGATCGTGCGGTCCTATAAGGGCACGCAGGGCGGCTACGAGCTCGCCCGCGCGCCGCAGGAGATCCCGCTTGGAGAAGTCATCGAGACGGTGGAGGGCCCGATTACGATCAGCCGGTGCGTCGGCGGAGACGGGGAGTTCCAGTGCACCCGCGTCGAGGAGGGGGAGTGCCGCTTCAACCGCGCCTACGCCGAGATCGCGAAGCTGGTGCGCGACCGCCTCTACGCCATCCATTTCGGCGAATGACCGCGCCGTTTGCCGCGGGGCTGGCCGCCGGGTGTGTCTGGGCGGCGGCGGACGCGCTGCTGCTGCGCTATGCCGCGAAAAAGGCGGCGAAAGCTCCCGAACGCGCCGGGACCCTTGTCATGCTGGGGTTTGCGGCGCGCTGGTTTTTTACGATCGCGCTGATCGCGCTGGCGCTGTTTTTACCGCAGCTCGACGCGGTGGGAGCGTTGCTGCCGCTGATCGCGCAGAAGCTGCTGCTGGCCCTGCTCGCGGCGCTGCCCCGCGGACAGAAAACAGACGCGCCGCCCTCCGGCGGCGCGCGAAAGGAAGATGGACCAAAATGACAGAACGTGAGAAGATGCTCGCCGGAGAACCGTACGATCCCGGGGATCCCGAGCTGGTGCGGCTGCGTCTGATGATGCGGCAGATCTGCCAGGCCTACAACAATTTGCCGCCCGAGGACGAAGCGGGGCACGACCTCCTGCGCATGCGGATGCTCGGTGCGCACAAGGAGCGCGCCTACATGGAGCCGCCCGTGTGGTTTGATTACGGCGTCAACACCTCGGTGGGCGAGCGGTTTTACGCCAACTTCGGCCTGACCGTGCTGGACAGCGCGCAGGTCATCATCGGCGACTATGTGGAGATCGGTCCCAACGTCGATATCTACACCGCCACCCATCCGCTCGATCCGACCGCGCGCGCCACCGGGCTGGAATATGGAAAACCGGTGCGCATCGGCAACCACGTCTGGATCGGCGGGCATACGGTAATCAACCCCGGCGTGACGATCGGCGACAACACGGTGATCGGCTCGGGCAGCGTCGTGACGCGGGATATCCCCGCGGGTGTGCTGGCCGCCGGAAATCCCTGCCGCGTCATCCGGAAGATCGTGGAGAGCCTGTGACCAAAGGGAACTTTCGAGAAAGTTCCCTTTGGAAACCCTCAAAGCGTCTGGCGCAGGCGGGGCGCTGCCCGCAGCTGTCCGCGCGTCCCGTGAGGAGCGCTAAAGGCCGGCCCAGCCGGGCGGCCTTGTTCATGCGGAGAGTTCCCTTTGGAAACCCTCAAAGCGTCTGGCGCGGGCGGGGCGCTGCCCACAGCCGTCTGCGCTATATGAAAGCAAAGGAAAGCGGCCGCCCTTGCCGGGCGGCCGTTGTTTTTTGTTTATGGTCCCGCGCGTCCGGAGATGCGGCGGTCAATAGTCGATGACGACGAACTCCCCAAGGTTTTCGGGGGCGTCGAGGGGCTTTGCGAAGTCGGCCGGGTAGAAGCACCCGGAGTGGGGCTTTTCGGGCCCCTCGCAGAGCTTGTAGAGGTTGCCGGTAAAGACCGTGTCCTTTACGGGGGAGAAGCGCGGGTAGTAGGTCTTCATGACGGCGGCGGAGAGGAAGAGGTTTCCGCCCCAGAACACCCCCTGGAGGTCCTCGCCGGTAAACATGTGGAGCGAAGCGGCCTCCGCCGCGACGAGGACGGCGGTGACGTCCTCCGCGCCGCGCAGAATCCGCATGCTCCGGTCGGCGCGGATCAGGAGGGTGAGGGGGGGCTCGTCCCCGGTAAAGCGGAAGACCGCCCGCAATTCGCTCTGCGGGAGCGGCTCCGCCTCAAACGCGAGCAGCTGGAGGGAGAGCCCGCCGTGAGAAAAGCAGACGCGCGCCTGGGAATAGGGCTTGTAATCCCGCTTTTCGAGCGGGAAGGTGGTGAGCTTGGCGACATGGAGCGTCTCGTAGTCGGGCTCGCCGGGAAAGAGGCGGACTTTAAAGGCCATGTGAAAACCTCCTGTAATCAGACGTCGGGCTGCGGGTAACTGCCGTCGGGGCTGTAGATGATGTAACTGATGACGCCGTTTTGGGAGGCGGCGCCGATCTGGGCGTTAATATCATCGACCGTATACATCTTATTATTCTCGATCGTGTAGGAGGCGGGATACGCCTGCACGAGCACGGTGACGTTTTTGCCCGCGACGTCGGGGGCGATGAATTTGAGCAGGCTGTCGACGGTGCCGCGCGGGTCGAGCACGGGCGCCTCGAGGGAAAAGCTCTCGAGGGTGAAGCCGTCGCCGAACTGGGCGGGCATCACGCCGATGGTCACGTTGTCATTGGCGATCGCGAGGGGATTGGAGCCGTAGTAGGTGTTGTTGGCGCCGAGTGCGGCGAGTCCGGAGATGTAGACGCTCACATCGCCGCCCTTGGCCTGCACCTGCTGGTCGATCTGGTCGAGGAAGACGGAGAGCGCGTCCGACCGGGTCACACCCTCCGCGGTCGGGCCGTAGGAGGCGTACTCCTGCCCGTAGCCGGTGGGGAAGC
The DNA here is from genome assembly GCF_057433415.1 of Anaerotruncus sp. Lineage (NCBI taxonomy): Bacteria > Bacillati > Bacillota > Clostridia > Eubacteriales > Oscillospiraceae > Anaerotruncus > Anaerotruncus sp. The sequence goes on from NZ_DBMDHH010000066.1 coordinate 8,853, forward strand.
TGACGTTGTCGAGCAGGATCCGTCCCACCCCGAGCGACACGCTCTCGGTGGCGATGTCGATGATATAGGCGCGGGCCAGGTCGGAGTAGGGATTGAGCCAGGGCATGCCGCCCTGGTCGGCGGCGTTGTCGAGCCAGAGGATCTCCGTGTTCATGTACTTGATGCCCGCGTCGGGGATCCGGGAGGGCGCGATGGGATCCCGGAAGGCGTTGAGCCGCCCGATGGGGATGAGGTTCTTTTCCTTGAGCTTTTGGCAGAGGACCCCGAGGTCATAGGCGTTTTCCGACTGCGCGCCCGTCTGCGCCACAAGGTCGAGGTCGGACCGGTAGAGGATGTTGCCCTGCTGGTCCTTGAGGTCGAAGAGCACCGCGTTGATCTCGGTGCGGGTGAGCTCGTCGAGCAGTTGGTCAAGCAGGGCGGGATCCCGGATCTGCGTGTTCGTCAGGTAGAGCGCGCGCACGTCGGCGGGGACGGGCGGCTCCGGTTCGGGCTCCGGCTCGGACGTTTCGGCGGGCGGGGGCGCGGGCTCGGCCTCGCTCGGCGCGTTGTGTGAAGCGGCCGCGAGCGCGCCCGAGAAGTAATCGCGGATGGGGCCGTAGGCGTTATAGCCCACGAACGCCACGATAAAGACGGCGGCGGCGACCAGCGCCCCCCGCAGGACGAGCGAGCCCGTCGAGCGCTTGCCGCGGTAGATGCGGTTGTACCGTTTGATCTTGTAATTCTTTGCCATCGTATCACCACCGTTTCAGGATAGGCGCCTTTGGGGGGAGGCCCGTCAGGTCGGGAGCTGGTGGCCGATCAGCCCATAGATCGCCAGGGAGAGGATTCCGATATAGAGCAGCATGATGGGCAGCCCGCGGAAGGCGCGGGGCACGTCGGACAGGGCGATGCGGCGGCGTCCCTCCCGCACGAGCAGCAGAGCGGCGGTGTAGCCGATCCCCGAGCCGAACGCGAAGCCGACGGTTTTGACAAAGCCGTAGCCGCCCGAAAAGGCGATGAGGATGGTGCCGAGCACGGCGCAGCTGAAAGCCGCGTTCGCGGCGTCCCGGCGCAGCGGATAGTGGATGCGCGGAAACCACGCGCGGGTGACGAGATAGAGCAGCGTAAAGACGACGCAGACGCACGCGAGCGTGGAGATCGACGTCAGATAGCGGATGCCGAGCCGGGTGGAGAGCTGCTGCTCGCGCAGCAGCCGGTTGAGCGGCCACGCGAGCGCGGCGGAAACGACGGTGATAAAGGTGAGCGCCGCGCCGAACGCAAAGATGCGGCGGGGAGCCCCCATCATCAGCGTGTCCCTGCTCGACCCGAGCCCGCGGGTAAAGACCGCGTTTTGCAGCACGGCCGCGGAGAGGGCGATGATCAAAAACTCAGACAGGACGTTCATGGGTTACCTCCATAGAAAACCGGCGGGCCGGTTATTCCGGTTTGGGATTGTGCCGCCGGTAGGAAAAGACGAGCGCCGCGCGCCGCAAAAACCGCACGAGCGCGCTGAGCAGCGCGACGGCGATAAAGCCCGCGAACGCGATCTGGACGCCCTCGGCCTTGAAGGGGAGGGGGACCGGCACGCCCCACAGGGAGCCCGCCCCGAGCAGCTCGCGGAAGAAGGCGATGAGGCACATGGCCAGCGCGAAGCCGAGGCTGTAGGCGGCCGCGTCGACGAGCGCCATGACGGGCCGGTCGGCCGGGCGCTCATAGCGGGCGCAGAGGGTCAGCAGGATGGTGTTGATCGAGAGGATGGGCACATAGATGCCCAGCGAGTCGGCGACCTCGGGGGAGATGGGCAGGATGAGCGGCACGCACGCGACGACCACCACCATTGCGAAGAGGGTGTAGACCACGGGCGAAAACCACCTCGGCAAAAACCTGCCGACCAGCGAGGCGAGCAGCACGGTGGGGATGAGCGAGCAGGCGAGCAGAATGGAGATCGAGACGCTGCTGCGCAGGCTGGTGGTGACCATCACCGCGAAGGGGAGCGCCAGCCCGCAGCAGAGCACGGGGTTCCTGCCGAAGATGCCGTCAAACCAGCGTCCGCGCCTGCGGGCGCGTTTTAGCTTTTCTAGCTTCAAGGTGTTTCCTCCTTATGACGCGGTGCAGCGATTCGTTGTAGCGGTCGATCAGCGGGACGAACGCGTTCGCAATGAGCACCGCGAAGGGCATACTTTCCTCGTACCCACCGAAATAGCGGAAGAGCATGGCGACCACGCCCGCGAAGACGCCGTACACCGCCATCGAGGAGTCCCGCTTGGGGCTGGTGACGGGGTCGGTGAGGACGAAGACCGCGCCGAAGAGCAGCGTCCCGGACATGAGCTCGTAAAAGACCGCCTGCAGCCCGGTCCCAGCGCGCGGGAAGAGGAGCGTCACCGCGGCGCAGGCCGCGAGGAAGGGCAGCGGGAGCTGCCAGCGCACCGTCCGCCGGAAGATGAGATAGACCAGGCAGGCGAGAATGACGAGGATGTTGGTCGCGCCCATCGGGCCGGGGTAGTTGCCGAAGAGCAGCTCGGTGAGGTTGTTGGTGGGAACGCCGCCGACCTTGAGCACGAAGGCGGGGTTCTGGTAGAGCTGCGCGGTCACCTCACCGAAGGCGGGGATGCGGTCGAAGGGCATGGGATACATGAACACGAGCCCCGGCCAGCAGATCGCCGCGAAGGAGAAGCCCGCCGCCCCGGGGTTGAAGAGGTTCTGCCCGGTGCCGCCGAAGGGGTGCTTGACGATCGCGATGGCGAAGACGGCGGCGGACGCGACCACGTAGTAGGGGATCGTCGCGGGCATCGTCAGCGCGATGATGAGCCCCGTAACCACGGGGGAGAGGTCGCGCGGGTTGGGGCGCCTGCCGCGGATGAGGGTGCACAGCGCGTCGCAGACGACCGCCGTGACGACCGACACGGCGCAGACGATCAGCGCGCGCCCGCCGTAGTAGAGGAACGCCAGCACGCACAGCACGAGCAGCAGGATGATCATATCGGACATGAGCGTCCGGTTGCTTTCGGGAAAGCGGATGTGGGGGGCCGCCCTGCGATTCAGTTTCAACGGTCGTCCCCCCCTTTTTCGGTGGAATCATTTTTGCGCCAGCCGCGCATCGGGTCCGGCTTCGGCGCGCCCGCCGCCGCCAGCGCGGCGGCCGGTTCCCCGGCCTCCTTTGCCGGCGCGCTCTCCTCCGCGACCGCTTCGGGCGGGAGCAGCTCCACCTCCTCGAGGGGAGCGCCGGGCGCGTCGGTGGGGGACGCCGTCCGCGCGGCCTCCTCCGGGATGCCCGCGGACCCGCCGCCGGCAACGGCGGGCTCGGCGATAACGGCCTCGGCTGCGACAGGCGCGCCGGAAACGGCTTCGGCGGTTATGGGCCCGGCGCCGGGCTCCGGCGCGGGCTCCCCGGGAATGTCGTTCCCGCCGAGCACCACCGTGACCGGCCGCCCCTCAAAGGCGGCCTGCGCCTGCCGCGCGGCGTCCGCCGCGGCGCGGGCGTTTTCCTTCGCCCGGTCGAGCGCGGCCTCGATGTCGGCGCGCGCCCGTTCGTCCGTTTGGCGCGCCTCCTCGAGGCGCGCCTCATAAGCGTCCTTCG
>NZ_DBMDHH010000067.1:0-12073 GCF_057433415.1 Anaerotruncus sp.
GGTTTTCGGCTCCGGCAGGGTGAACCCGTGCAGGCCGTCCGCCCCGTGAATCTCGGCGGCGGTGTGCAGCTCGCAGAACATCGGCTTTTCCGCGCCGCGGTAGACGGGCACCCGCGCGCCCGCCAGTTCGAGGATGCTCAGGGCGTTCGGCGCGGTGCGGTCGAGCGGGACGTTGCCGGCGACCGGCGTGAGCGCGCGCAGGTCGAATTCGGGCGCGCGCAGCGCCAGCAGGATGGCGATGGCGTCGTCGACGCCGGGGTCGCAGTCGATGATGATGGGCCGTCTGTTCATGCCGATACCTCCCCATAGGATTTCGCGGCCTCTGCCAGCAGGTCGACGAAGGCGGCGCGGTCGATGCCGAGGATGACGCGCGCGTTCGGCTTATGGTCGTGCAGGCGGTAGTAGTCGGCGACGGTCGCGCCGCGGCAGTAGTCGCCCTGCGTCTCCACCTCGACGTACAGCTCCTCGGTCGTGAGAATCTCGGGCGCGATCAGGGCGGCGACTGCCACCGCGTCGTGCACCGGCGCGCCGGGATAGCCCTTGGCGCGGTGGAAGCCGTAGAAGAAGTCGAGCCATTCGGCGACCACCGTCGCGACAGGGTTGCCGAGGGCGCGGATGCGCTCGAAATCCTCGGGGAAGACGAGCGCCTGCTCGGTGACGTCGAGCCCGGCCATGATGATCGGGATGCCCGAACGGAAGACGAGGTCGGCCGCCTCGGGGTCGACAAGGATGTTGAATTCCGCGGCGGGGGTCCAGTTGCCGTGGTGGAGGCCGCCGCCCATCAGGGAGATCTCCCTGATTTTGGATTTCAGCTCAGGGTGCGCCAGCAGCAGGGCCGCGACGTTGGTGAGCGGGCCGGTGGGCACCAGCGTGACCGGCTCCGCGCTTTCGGAGAGCACCTTGGCCATCAGCTCGACGGCGCTCATCTCCAGCGGCTCAAAGGCGGGCTCGGGCAGGTCGGGCCCGTCGAGCCCCGACTTGCCGTGCACGGTCGGCGCGACGATCGGCTCGGAGACGAGCGGCCCGGTGCGCCCGCGCGCCATCGGCGCGCGCAGCCCGATGAGGGTCATGATGCGCAGCGCGTTGTAGGTGGTCTTTTCGATCGTCTGGTTGCCGCAGACCGAGGTGACGGCGCGGATGTCCAGCAGGGGCGACGCGTTGGCGAGCATCCACGCAATCGCGTCGTCATGCCCGGGGTCGCCGTCGAGGATGATGGGGATTTTTTTCATGGCAGTCCCTCCTGTGCGGGAAAGGGGAGGGAGCGTCGCCCCTCCCCGGCCCGGATTTTTCAGTTACGCGCCCGCCTGCGCGGCGCCCGCTTTTTTGGCTTTGCTGTGGTGCCGGATCTTTTTCGCCTTGTTCATCGTGCTGGCCGCGTAGACCGCCAGGCCGACGATGGTGAAGACATAGGGGGTCATCTTGACCAGCTCGGCGGGGAAGCCGAGGCTCTGCAGGTTGTTGGCCAGCGCGTCGGCGAAGCCGAAGAGCAGGGAGGTCAGGAAGGTGCCGAGCGGCTCGCCGCGCCCCATCGCCTCGGCCGCCAGCGCGATGAAGCCGCGCCCGGCTGTCATATTGGTGTTGAAGCTCGACATGTAGCCCATCGACATGAACGCGCCGCCCAGCCCCGCGAGCACGCCGGAGATGCCCAGCGCGATGAAGCTGATGCGGTTGACGCTGACGCCGACCGAATCGGCCGCGTTGGGGTTTTCGCCGACCGAGCGGATCTGAAGCCCGAGGGGGGTCTTGTAGAGCAGCACCCACACGAGGAAGACGCAGAGCAGCGCCACGTAGGTCAGGACGTTGTGCCCCGAAAGGATCTGCCCGAGCACGGGGATGTCCTTGAGGAGCGGGATGTCGATTGACGGCATGACCTTGCTGGCGAGATTGGCGGAGTAGCCGCGGTCGCCGCTGGCGAGGTACATGAAGAGGATGGTGCCGCCGCTGCCGAGCATGTTGACGGCGATACCGGCGAGGATGATGTCGGTCTTGAGAATGAGGGCGAAGAAGCCGATCATCAACGCGACGAGCATGCCGATGACCATTGCGCACAGCAGGCCGACGCCGGCGCTCTGGGTCCAGGCGGAGAAGATGACGCCGGTGAGGGCGGAGATCATCATGATGCCCTCGAGGCCGATGTTGGTGACGCCCGCGCGGTCGGCCACGACGGCGGCCAGCGCGGCGAAGAGGATCGGGGTGGTGATGCGCAGGATGGAAAAGGCGAAGGGGATGGAGAAGATAATGCCCAGAATGTTTTCCAGCATCAGGCTTCCACTCCTTTCGCTTCCTTCTCGGCGGCTTTCCCGGCGATCTCGTCCTTGGCGTCCCTGACCACCAGCTTGTGGCGGTATTTGGAGAGGAACTGCTCCGCCGCGAAGAAGAGGAAGATGACCGCCTGGATGATGCTGAGCATCTCGGCGGGCACGTCGGTGTTGAGCTGCATCAAATCACAGCCGCGCCGCAGGTAGGCCATGAAGAAGGCGGCCAGCGGGATGAAGATGGGGTTGTTTTTGGCAAGGATGGCGATCGTGATGCCGTCCCAGCCGTAGCCGGGAAGCTGGCGCCATTTGAAGCGGTCGTAGTAGCCGAGGATTTCAACCGCGCCGCCCATGCCGGCGAGCATGCCGCCGACGACCTGGCACATGACGACCGTGGCGGCCACCTTCATGCCGGAGTACTTGGAAAAGCTCTGGTTGATGCCGATCATGCGGATGGCGTAGCCCCAGCGGGTGCGGTACATGAAGATCGAGACGAGCACGGTGGCCACAAGCGCGATCACGATGCCCCAGCTCAGATTGGTCTTGGGGACGAGGGTGGGGATGATCGCGGTGTCGAGGAACTTGTGGGACATCGTGGCGCCCTGGGTGCGGTCGGCGAGGTGGTAGCTGAGGATGTAGACGCCCAGCTGCAAAAGGATGTAGTTGAGCATCAGGGAGGAGACCATCTCGCTCGCGCCGAGCTTTGTTTTGAGCAGGGCGGGGATGAGCATGGTCAGCCCGCAGACGAGCATCGCGGCCGCGATGCAGGCGGCGGCGTGCAGCACGGGCGGCAGACGCAGGTAGATGGCGCAGGCGCCCGCGACCAGCCCGCCGAAGAAGACGGCGCCCTCGCCCGCGAGGTTGAACTGGTTGGCGTTGAACATGACGCAGGTGGCAAGTCCGGTGAAGATGATCGGGATCATGCGCTCGAGGATGATCCAGATGTAGCGCATCCGCGTGAAGGGCGCGACGATGAGGTTGTAGAGCGCCTGGAAGGGCACGTCGCTGATGATGAAGATGAACACCATCGCCACCGCGAGCGCCACGAGGATGGCCGCCGCCCCGCGGATGATCTCAAATTTGAGGCTTTTACGCATGGATAACCCTCCTTATCTCCTCGGGGGACTGGCGCTTGAGGCCGAGCATGTATTCGCCCATCTCAAGGTCGGTCAGGGTGGAGGTGTCCTCAAAGTACGCGACGATCTCGCCGCCGTAAAAGACGATCAGGCTGTCGGAGAGCTCGATGATCTCGTTTAAGTCGGCGGAGACGAGCAGCACGGCGGCCCCCTCCCGGCTGAGCTCGACGAGCTTGCGCCGGATGAACTCGGTCGCGCCGACGTCGATGCCGCGGGTGGGCTGGTCGGCGATGATCAGCTTGGGCGCGCAGGAGAATTCGCGCGCCACGACGACCTTCTGGATGTTGCCGCCCGAGAGCATCTTGACCTGCTGGCCGCCCGACCGGCAGAGGATCTGGTAGTCCTCGATCAGCCGGTCGCTCTCCTCGTGGATGGCGTCCATCTTGAAGAGCGGCCCCTTGTTGAACCGCGGCTTCTGGAAGCGGTCGGCGATGAGGTTTTCCTCGATCGTGCCGGCGGCGGCCACGCCGTAGAGCATCCGGTCCTCGGGAATGTGGGAGACGCCCAGCCCCCGTATGTAGCCCTGGCCCTTCCCGGCGACCGGGCGGCCCTCGACCTCGATCGCGCCGGAATCTGGCTGATTCATGTCGAAGAGCATCTCCACCAGCTCCCGCTGGCCGTTGCCCTCGACGCCCGCGATGCCGAGAATCTCCCCTTTGCGCACGCTGAAGGAGACGCCGCCTAACATCTGCTTGCCGTACTCGTTCTGGTAGTGCACGTCGGTGACGGAAAGCACCGTGTCGGTGGGGGAGGGCGGCTCCTTTTCGACCTTGAGCACCACGTCGCGCCCCACCATGAGGCGGGAGATATCCTGCTCGGACACGTCGGCGGTGTCGAAGACGCCCATCGACTTGCCCGCGCGCATGATGGTGAGCCGGTCGGTGATCTGCTTGATCTCCTTGAGCTTGTGGGAGATGAAGATGATCGTGTGGCCCTGCTCTTTAAAATGAATGAGCTCGCGGAAGAGCTCGGTCGTTTCCTGTGTTGTCAGAACGGCGGTGGGCTCGTCGAGGATGAGGATCTGCGCGCCCCGCACGAGCGCCTTGAGGATTTCCACCTTCTGTTTCATGCCGACCGGAATGTCCATGACCTTGGCATGGGGGTCGACCTGGAGGTTGTACCGTTCGGCGTACTCCTCGGTGAGGGAGACCGCCTTTGCATAGTCGAGGAACATGCCGCGCTTGCGGGGCTCCATGCCCAGCACGATGTTTTCCGCCACGGTGAGGGAGGGGACCAGCATGAAGTGCTGGTGCACCATGCCGATTCCCTTCGCGATGGCGGCGTTCGGCGAGGAGAGCACGACCTTCTCGCCGTTGATCACGATTTCCCCCTCCTCGGGCTGCTCGAGACCGAAGAGGATTTTCATCAGCGTGGATTTGCCCGCGCCGTTTTCGCCCATCAGCGCGTGGATTTCCCCCTTGCGGACCGAAAAGTCCACGCTCTGGTTTGCCGCAATACCGTTTGGATAGACCTTTGTGATGCCCTTCATCCGGACAACTTCGCTTCGATCCTCCATAGTAGGATACCTGCCTCCCCTCTATACAGTCGGACGCGCCGCGGCGTCCGGGAACCTGGGACGTGGTGGGTGGACGGACGGATTCCTGCCGGAAATTACTGCAAAGGGGGAGCGGAAGCTCCCCCTTTGCAGATTTCATCCGCGCAAAGCGGACAACGGTTTATTTACGGACGGGCGCCCTCGCGGATGGCCTCGACGTCGGCGGCGTTGTCGCCGAACGCGGTGTCGACCACGATCTCGCCGGAGGTGATCTTGGTGGTGGCGTCCTCGACGGCCTTCTTGATGTCGTCGGGCAGGGTCTGGAAGTTGCCGCCGGTGGCCAGACTGACGCCCCCTCGGAGATGCCGAGGTTCAGGGTCTCGCCATAGTGGGTGTTGCCGGCGAGCTGCTCATTGATGACCCAGATGATGGAATCGCCGATGTTCTTGAGCCCGGAGAAGAGGGTGACCGCGGCAAGCTCGGGCTGCGCGATCGAGAAGGTGGCCTCCTGGTCGGAGTCGACGCCGATGAACCAGGCCTTCAGCTCGTTGGCCGCCTCGGCGGCGCCGTTTCCGGCTCCGCCCGCGACGCCCCAGACGATGTCGCACTTGTTCTGGCCGATCATGACGTTGGCCAGCTCCTTGGCGGCGCCGGTGTCATAGAAGTTGCCGACATACTGGGTGTCGATCTTGACGTCCGGGTCGGCGGCCTGCGCGCCCTGGATATAGCCGACGAGGAAGTCGTTGATAACCGGGCCGTTCTCGCCGCCGACAAAGCCGATGACCTTCTCGGGATTCATGTTCGGCAGGTCGGAGGAGGTGGCCAGCGCGGCCGCGGTGCCGACGAGGTACCCCATGTCGTTCTGCTTGTAGTTGACGCAGACGACGTTGGGCAGATCGACGGCGGAGTCATAGATCAGGTATTTCTGGTCGGGGTAGTTGGTCGCGACCTGGGTCAGGTAGTCGGGCATCTGATAGGTGCCGCAGACGATCAGGTCGTAGGAGCCGTCGGCGGAGAGCTCCTCGAGGGTGGAGAGCCATTTGGGCTGGTCGGCGTCGGTCGGGCCGAGCTCAAAGGTCTTGTACTCGATGATTCCGTCCGCCGCGAGCTGGGAGAGGCCGGCCTCGCAGGAGTCGAAGAAGGATTTGTCGCCGAGGTTGCCGTTGACGACGTTGGCGACCTTCAGCTTTTCACCGGCGGGCGCCGGGGTTTCAGCGGGAGCGGTGCTGCCGTCCGCGGGGGTCTCCGCAGGGGCGGCCGGTGCAGCGGGCTCGGGGGAACCGCCGCAGCCTGCAAACATCATTAGAACCAGAGCCAGCGCGAGGAATAGGGAAAAATACTTTTTCATTTTTTTCTTCCTTTCTCATTCTGGATAAATCGTTTGGGTCCATGCAGAAAAATGTTTGCCGGGTCAATTTATATTTTACCCTTATTTTCTTCACATGTCAACAAAACCCAATCGGCAAGGGGGGATAATTTTAGGAAAAGTGGTGAAATCTTTGTGAAAGATGTTAATAAATTTTGAATAGATGCGGCCGAAAACTGAATAATTTAACGTATGGTACGACTTATACCCATCTGATCAGAGCGGCGCGAAGCCCGCTTGGAAAAGTCCTTTGCAGAGCCGTCCCGGGCCCGCTTCGTGCAGGAAATCCTGCATAAAATCGCGGGAAAAATGAATAAATATTTTTTTGCTGCATTTTGCCGACAGCGGAGGATTTCAGACGTTCGCATTTGTTGTGTTTCTACAAAGGACATTGTATTTCAGAGGGAGGCTTTGTGGAGCGGCCGTGGAGCGGCATCCCCGGATTTCGCGGGGGAGGACGGAACGGGATTTTCCGTCCTCGGCTCCCTCCCGCGGGCACGGGGGAGGGGCGGGGGAGGGACGGCGGAAAAACCGGAGCATATCACAGCATGGCGGAGGATTTTGCAGGGATTTCGAGGCATTCCAAAATTTTTTTGGGGTTTCGCGGAAATTTCCCGATAAAAACGTAAAAATCGCGAAAAATAATGGACTTTTATATTGACATTTTTTCTGCGTATGCTATATTGGGAATTGCAGTTTTTGCATCTGCAAAAAATCGATGATCAACTGCCGCCTAATAACGGGCGGCGCCGGGGTAAACGGCGCCGCTGCGATTAGTGTTTCCGCGGAACGGGCGCACGGGAAAGGGGATGCGCCGCCGGGGAAACGAATTCCTTTTGCGGGTAAGCGGTAAGAAGTCATCGGGGGCCGTAAAGACGGCCTAAATTCCGCAAAGGGGGATGCATAAATGAAAGAAAGCACCATTGTCAGCCTGAGAGACATCTCCGTCGATTTTGATGGCGACCCCATCCTCGTCGGACTGGATCTCGACATCCGCGACAAAGAATTCGTTACCCTGCTTGGGCCGTCCGGCTGTGGCAAGACCACGACGCTCCGGACGATTGGCGGTTTCGTCACACCCAAGTCCGGTGACGTTTTTTTTGATGGCGTGAGAATCAACGACCTGCCGCCCTACAAGCGCCAGGTCAACACCGTCTTCCAGCGGTACGCGCTCTTTCCGCACCTCAACGTGTTCGAGAACGTGGAGTTCGGCCTCAAGCTCAAAAAGCTGCCGGAAAACGAGCGCAAGACCCGCGTGTGGGAGATGCTCGACCTGGTGAACCTCACCGGCTACGACCGCCGCAACATCGACCAGCTGTCGGGCGGCCAGCAGCAGCGCGTGGCGATCGCGCGCGCGCTCGTCAACCATCCGCGCGTCCTGCTCCTCGACGAGCCGCTCGGCGCGCTCGACCTCAAGCTGCGCAAGGAGATGCAGATCGAGCTCAAGCGGATGCAGCAGGCGCTGGAGATCACCTTTATCTATGTCACGCACGACCAGGAGGAGGCCCTCACGATGTCGGACACCGTCGTCGTCATGAAGGACGGCGACATCCTTCAGGTGGGCACCCCCCAGGATATCTATAACGAGCCGAAGAACGCCTTTGTCGCGGATTTCATCGGGGAAAGCAACATCATCGACGGCGTCATGCACGCCGACTGCCTCGTGGAGTTCGCGGGCCAGAAGTTTAAATGTGTCGACACCGGCTTCGGCCGGCTCGAGCGGGTCGACGTGGTCATCCGCCCGGAGGACATCAAGGTGGTCTCCCCGGAGCGCGCGCCGATCACCGGCGTCGTGGAATCGGTCATCTTCAAGGGGGTGCACTTTGAGATGATCGTCGACGCGCACGGCTACAAGTGGATGATCCACTCCACCCGCAGCGAGCAGCCGGGCACCTTCATCGGAATGGAGGTCGACCCCTTCGATATCCACATCATGCACAAGATGGAGGTGGAGGGATGAAATCGAAGGCGGCCGCGTTCCCATACCTCGTCTGGATGCTGATCTTCATCCTCGTGCCGCTCGGGCTGGTGGCCTACTACGCGGTGACCACTCCCGACGGGACCTTTACGATCGACTACATCTCCCAGGTGGGCGAATACACGCCGGTGCTTGTCCGCTCGGTGTGGCTGGCCTTCCTCGCCACGGTGATCTGCCTGGTCATCGCCTATCCGCTCGCCTTCATCATCTCCCGGCACAGCGGCGCGGGCCAGCGCACGATGGTCATGCTCATCATGCTGCCCATGTGGATGAACTTTCTGCTGCGCACCTACGCGTGGATGACCATCCTCGAGAAGAACGGCCTCATCAACCGCTTTTTCGCGCATTTCGGCCTCGGCCCCTTCGAGATGATCAACACGCAGGGGGCGGTCGTGCTCGGCATGATCTACAACTACCTGCCCTTCATGATCCTGCCCCTCTATTCGATCATGACCAAGATCCCCAACAGCGTGATCGAGGCCGCACAGGACCTCGGCGCGAACGCGCGCAAGGTCCTCACGAAGGTGCTCATCCCGATGACCGTCCCGGGCATCTCGACCGGCGTCATCATGGTGTTCGTCCCGTCGGTGTCCACCTTCATCATCTCGCGGATGCTCGGCGGCGGCGGAAACCTGCTGATCGGCGATTTGATTGATTTGCAGTTCCTCGGGAACGCCTACAACCCGAACCTCGGCGCGGCGATCTCCCTCGTGCTGATGGTGCTGATCCTGCTCGCCATGAGCATCACCAACCAGTTCGGAGACGATGAGAAGGGGGATCTGCTCAAATGAAATGGCTGAAAAAATCCTACGTGGCCATCGTCATGGCGTTCCTTTACGCGCCGATCCTGGTGCTCATCGTCTTCTCCTTCAACCAGTCCAAATCCCGCGGCGCGTGGACCGGCTTCACCTTCGGCTGGTATGAGAAGCTCTTCCACAACCAGATGATCATCCAGTCGCTCATGAACACCCTGCTCGTGGCGGTGATCTCGTCGGTCGTGGCCACCGTGCTCGGCACGCTGGCCGCCATCGGCATCCGCAACATGAAAAAGATGTCCCGCACCCTTGTCATGAACGTCACCTACCTGCCGATCATCAACCCGGAGATCGTCACGGGCGTCTCGCTCATGCTGCTCTTCGTCTTTGTCAAGTCGGCGGGCATCCGGCTCGACTTCGGCTTTACGACGGTCATCCTGGCGCACATCACCTTCAACGTCCCCTACGTCATCCTCAACGTCATGCCCAAGCTCCGCCAGATGGACATCTCCGTCTTCGAGGCGGCGCAGGACCTCGGGTGCAGTCCCTCGCAGGCCTTCTTCAAGGTGGTCATCCCCGAGATCATGCCGGGCATCGTCGCGGGCTTTCTGATGTCGTTCACCTATTCGCTCGACGACTTCATCATCAGCTATTTCGTCACCGGGCCGACCTCCCAGACGCTGCCGATCACGATCTATTCGATGACCCGGCGCAAGGTCAGCCCGGAGATCAACGCCCTCAGTACCATCATCTTCGTGGTGGTGCTCACCGTGCTGTTGCTCGTCAACGTGGGCGACGCGCGCCGGGAGCGGGAGCTCCGGATGAAAGCGAGGGATCGGGTATGATGAAAAAACGGTTCCTGTCCCTCGCGCTCGCCGCGGCGCTGCTGCTGGCGCTCCCCTTGCCCGCCCTCGCGGAGGTGGAGGTCTCCGACCCCGCCTACTATGAGCGGTTTCGGGGCAAAAACGTGTCGATCAACGTCCACAACTGGGGCGAGTATATCTCCGACGGCTCGGACGAGGGGATGGACGTCATCTCCGAATTTGAGGCGCTCACCGGCATCAAGGTGAACTACACCACCTTCGCGACCAACGAGGAGCTCTACGCCCGCCTCAAGAGCGGCGGAGCCAACTACGACGTGGTCATCCCCTCCGACTATGCGATCGCGCGGATGATCCACGAGGGGATGCTCGAGGAGCTCGACTTCGACAACATCCCCAACCTCAAAAACATCTCCGAGAGCTTCCTGGACCCGATCTACGACCCGGGCGGGAAATACTCCGTCCCCTACACCTGGGGGACCGTCGGCGTGATCTACAATACCCAGATGGTCGACGAGGAGGATCTGGGGAGCTGGGATCTGCTGTGGAACGAGAAGTACCTCGGCGAAATCCTGATGTTCTCCAACCCGCGCGACGCGTTCGCGATTGCGCTGAAAAGGCTCGGTTACTCGATGAATCCGACGAGGGAGGAGGAGCTGCGCGACGCGACCGATTCCCTCAAGGACCAGAAGCTGCTGGTGCAGGCGTACGTCATGGACGAGATCTTCGACAAGATGCTCGGCGGCGAGGCGGCCATCGCGCCCTACTACGCGGGCGACGCGATCACGATGATGGCGGATAACCCCGACCTCTCCTATTTTGTGCCGGAGGAGGGGACCAACCGCTTCGTCGACGCGGCGGTCATTCCGGTGGGCGCGAAGAACAAGGAAGCCGCAGAGATGTTCATCAACTTCCTGCTCGAACCGGAGGTGGGCGCGGCCAACGCCGAATACATCGGCTATTCCTCACCCAACGACGCGGCGCTCGAGCTGATGGACCCCGAGGTCACCGGGGACCCGATCGCCTATCCGCCCGACGAGGTGATCGAAAAGACCGAGTTCTTCATCGAGCTTTCGCCCGAGATGAGCCTCGCGATGGATAAGATGTGGACCGAGGTGCTCTCGTCCGACGAGGCCTACAGCAAGTGGCTCATCCCGATCATGATGCTCGTGGCCGTCGCGGCGTCGGTCTCCATCAACCTGCTGCGCTCCTGGCGCAAGCGGCGCGACCGGGAGTATGCGGACCGCCCGGTGAAAAAGGGCTGATCAAACCGAATAACGGAAAAAGAGCGGGAGGCGCAGCGCGCCTCCCGCTCTTTTTTGGATCTTACCGCCGATTAGCAGCCACAGCCGCATCCGCAGCCGTTGTTGTAGTTGGCGCCGCAGTTGTCGCAGCCGCAGTTGTTGTCGCAGCCACAGCCGCATCCGCCGTTGTTGCCAAAGCCGAAGCCGCTGTTGCCGCCCCAACCCCAACCGAAGATGATGATAATCAGGATAATGATCCAGAAGTAGTTGCCGCCAAAGTTGTTACATCCCATGAAAGGTGACCTCCTATTAGTGATTTCATCCCATACTATGTCGCTCCCTTCCCTTCGGTTACAGCGGGCGCGTTTTCCGCTTTCGGCGGCGCATATCGGCGGGGGCTTCTGACAATATTATGAATGGTTCCCGCATAAGATATTACGGCGCCCTGCGGGCCGCCGGCCGGAGGGAAACGCCGTTCGGGGGCGGGGAAACGAACTTCTGAGGTGATCTTTTGTTCAAATTCAACGGCTTTACGCCGAAGGCCAATACGGCGATCAACTGCGCAATCGAGGAGGCGTCAGTGCTCGGGCACACCTATATCGGCAGCGAGCACCTGCTGCTCGGCCTGCTCGCCGAAGGCAGCGGAGTGGCCTTCACCGTGCTGGGAAAATGCGACGTCACGGCGGAAAAGGTGCGCGAACTGCTCATCAAGACGGTGGGCAAGGGCATCCGCTCGGTGCTCACCCCGTCGGACATCACGCCGCGCTGCAAGCGCATCCTCGAGATGTCCCTCATGCAGACCCGGATGAGCGGCGTGCCGCTCGCGGGCACCGAGCACATCCTCATGAACCTGCTCAAGGAGAACGACAGCTACGGCGTGCGCTTTTTAAAGCAGCTTTCGGTCGAACCGGACGCGGTCGTCAAGCAGATCGGCGACTTTGCCCAGACGACGGGCGCGGACCTGCTGGGCGTACGGCGCGCCGCGCCGCCGCGGCCCAAGCCCGCGGTGCGCACTCCGCTCGT
>NZ_DBMDHH010000067.1:12083-12362 GCF_057433415.1 Anaerotruncus sp.
GAACAACCCCTGCCTCATCGGCGAGGCGGGCGTCGGCAAGACGGCGATCGCCGAGGGAATCGCGCGGCGGATCGTCGACAAGTACGGCCGCGACCTCACCGAGATGGCGCGGCAGGGGAAAATCGATCCGGTGATCGGCCGGGAGAAGGAGATCGAGCGGGTGCTCCAGATCCTGACCCGCCGCACCAAGAACAACCCCTGCCTCATCGGCGAGGCGGGCGTCGGCAAGACGGCGATCGCCGAGGGAATCGCGCGGCGGATCGTCGAGATGGATGTACC
>NZ_DBMDHH010000068.1:0-12327 GCF_057433415.1 Anaerotruncus sp.
CCCCCAAGCCCGCCGCCTGCTGCGGGGCCGCCTTGGGTGCCGCCGGTGCGGCGGGCTTGGGGGCCGCGGCGGGCTGCGCCGGTTTCTTCGGCGAGCCCAGGCCGGTGGAGACGAAGAGCTTTCCGATCAGCCAGACGATCAGCGAAAGACCGATCAGCGCCACAAAGACGACCACCAGACCCGTGATGATGACTGCGCCCGCAAGGGTAAAATCAATATTCATGCCCATTCTCCTTGCTATATATTTGGTAAAATGATACAGGAAATTGGTTTCTACAAAAAATCGAAACCAGAACTAAGTATACTATATCTTGCGGGTATTTGCAACGCCTTTACGCCGCAATTTTGAAAAAATTTTAACAAACATTTCATGAAAAATCCATCTCCCCCGCCCAAAAAGACAAAGCGGCCGTCCTCCCGGGCGGCCGCTTTGTGGGAGCTCCACAAGCGCTTATTTGAGGGTGTCCATATACCGCCCGTACGCCTCGCGAAGCTCGGCGGCGGTCTCCTCGGGACGGGTCGGGTTGCAGTGCGCCCACGCGCCCGTTTCGCTCGAGGCGTTGAATTTGACCTTGTCCGCGCTGCGCATCGGCGGGAAAAATTCGATGTGGAAGTGGTAGCTGTCCTTCACGTCCGGGCCGTTCACCGGGGCGTTGTGCATACACATCATATAGGGGAACTTGTAGCCAAAGAGGCTGTCGAGCATGCCGACCGTGTGCTTGATGGTGACGGCAAGCGAACGGCGCTCCCCGGGGGTGAACTCGAGGAGGTTCGACTTGTGGGAGTTGGCGAAGATGTACACGCCGTAGGGGTACTCGGTGAAGAAGGGCAGGAAGACGGTAAAGTGCTCGTTCTGGAAGATTACCCGCTGGCCGAACTTTTGCTCCTCGGCGAGCATGTCGCAGAAGAGGCATCTGCCCTTTTCGGCGTAGTATTCGCCCGAAGATTTGAGCTCGAGCTGGAGCTTCTTGGGCACGAAGGAGTAGCCGTAGATCTGGCCGTGCGGATGGGGCATCGTGACGCCCACCGCCTCGCCGCGGTTTTCAAAGATGAAGACGTATTTGATCTTTTCGTCCTGCGAGAGCTTTTCAAACCGCTCGCACCACAGGTCGACCAGCTTCGCCATATGGTCGTCCGACAGTTCGGGGACCGTCGTCGTGTGCCCGGGCGAATAGAGGATGACCTCGCATTTGCCGTAGGCGGGCGCGGTTTTGAAGAAGCCGGTCGCCACGTCGTCCGGCTCGGGGGGCGTCTGGCTCAGCGCCGGGAAGTCGTTGTCGTATTCGAGCACGTCGTAGTGGTCCGGCACCTTGCCCGAGCCCGGGCAGAAGGGGCACCAGTCCTTGGGCATCTGCGGGCGCGCCTGCCGGTGGGAAGCGATCATGACCCAGTCCTGTGTCAGGGGATGCCATCTTAATTCAGCCATTCTGATTCCTCCTGTATGTATCTGATCGGTGTGTCGTTTCCTGTTAACCGGGTGCGCCTTACAGGGCGCAGAGGTCCACTCCGCCGACCGGGCGGATGGAGAGCACATGGCAGTGGTTCGCGCCGAACACCGCCTCCATCGCGGCCTTGTAGCCGTCGAGCAGGTCCTCGGGGACGAACGCCTGGATGGTCCCGGCGAAGCCGCCGCCGTGGACGCGCCACGCGCCGCGGCCGGCCAGCAGGTGCTCGCTCATCGCGAGCGCGAGGGAGAGGCCCTGCTCGTCGGGGTTCTTGCAGGTGTAGACGTTTTGCAGGTACATGTAGGAGGAGCGCCCGCTCTCGATCACAAGGCGCTTGAATTCCTCAAAGTCGCCCGCCCTGAGCGCGGCGACCTGCCTGGGCACCCGGTCGTTGTCCGCGTAGAAGTGGAAGGCGCGCAGCAGGGCGCGGTCGGTGCACTTGCCGCGCAGCGCGGGCAGCGCCGCGTAGAAGGTCTCCGGCGCGACGTCGCGCAGCACCTTCCCGCCGAGCGCCTCCGCCACCGCGCGCATCTCGACCGGCGCGGCGGCGTAGTCGCCGGTGAGGTCGGCGTGGTTGCCGCCCGTGTCGACGACGCAGAGCTTGTAGCCCGAATGGGCGAAGTCGAAGTCCACCTTTTCAACGACGGGCTTCTCCGGGTTTTGAAAGTCGATCGTGATGAAGCCGCCCACCGAGCAGCCCATCTGGTCCATGAGGCCGCTCGGCTTGCCGAAATAGGCGTTTTCGGCGTACTGGCCGATCTGGGCGATCTGCACCGGGGTCGCCGCGCCGCCCGCGTAGAGGCAGTTGAGCATCGTGCCGACGATCGTCTCGAACGCGGCCGACGAGGAGAGGCCGGAGCCCTTGAGCACGCTGGAGGTGGTGTAGGCGTCGAAGCCGCCGATGCGGTAGCCGAGGGCGGCAAACTTGGCGGCCACGCCGCGGATGAGGGAGGCGGCGGTGTTCTTTTCACACTCCCGCACCGACACGTCGGAGAGGTCGATGGTGTCCATCGGGAAGCCCGCCGACTGAATGCGGATGACGTTGTCGTCGTTCCTGCCGGCCACCGCGATCACGTCGAGGTTGACGCCCGCGGCCAGCACCCGTCCCTGCTGGTGGTCGGTGTGGTTGCCGCCCACCTCGGTGCGCCCCGGGGCGCTGAAGAGCCCGACCTCCCGGCCCGCGCCGAAGAGCTTTTCAAACTCCCCCACCGCGGCCTCATAGCGTTCCCGCTGGAGCGGCGCCTTTTCGCTGTAGAGATAGTCGAACGCCCGGTCCAGCCCGCCGGAAGTGATCCTGGATCGCATCTCCTGTGTCTTCATACCATTTCCTCCATCGTTTTGTCGTGTCGCCGGTCCGTTTCCGATGGGGCCCCGCCGCGCGCGGGGCCCTCTCAATATCTGTAATTTTAGCTTAACGCAAATTGTACGGAATTTCAACACAAAAAAGTCCCATTTTTATGGACGATTGTTGCAGTAAATCGCCTTTTTGATTATACTAATTAGAAGACGCAAAATAAAGGGGGCCTTCCAATGGCAGACGGTATCTTCAAACACTCCTATAAGACCAAAACGCGCGAAAGCCTGCCCATCGCCATCTATAACGCCGGCGTGCAGCAGTGCGAGCCCTCCCACACCTGGGGGCCCGGCCTGCGGGACCACTTTCTCGTGCACCACGTCATCTCCGGGCGCGGCAGCTACACCGCCGGCGGCGTCACCCATGAGGTGGGCGCGGGCGACACTTTCATCGTCTACCCCTCGGTCATCGTGACCTACCGCGCGGACGACGCAGACCCGTGGGAATACTGCTGGGTGGGCTTCAACGGCGCGGAGGCCAAGCTGCTGATGGCCCAGACCCCCTTCACCCGCGAAAAGCCGGTCGTCCGCTTTGAGGACCCGGCCGCCATCGAGAGCGCCATCACCGGCATCTACCGCGCCTCCGGCACCACCCCTGCCAGCGAGCTGCGCGCCATCGGCCTGCTCTACCTCTTCCTCGCGCTGCTCACCGAGCAGCCGGGCGCGCCCGCGCCCGCCGCCGGACTTTCGCTCGAATATGTCGAGAGCGCCATCCGGTTCATCGCGCACAACTACTCAGGCTCGATCGACGTCAGCGACATCGCCGCCTCGGTCGGCATCAGCCGAAGCCACCTCTACCGGGTGTTCATGCGGCATATCGGCACCTCCCCCAACGAATACCTGACCAAGTTCCGCATCTCCCAGGCGGTGGAACTGATCGAGCGTTCCTCCCTGCCCGTCTCGGCGGTCGCCGCGTCGGTCGGCTATGACGACTCCCTCTACTTCTCCCGCGTGTTTAAAAAGATCACCGGCGTATCCCCCTCCTCGTACATCAAAAAATCCGCCTCCCACGCCGGGAAGGCGGATTGAAAGGAGCCCTCATGGAAACCATCGACACCTCCTCCGCCGCCTCCGAAATCCAGGAGGTGGTGAACGCCCTCACCAGCATGCCCTCCGACACCCGGTGGAACTACCTGTGGCACAAATTTCTCGACTTCGCCCCCCGCCTGCTGACGGCGCTCATCATCCTCGCGGCCGGCATCCTGCTTGTGCGCTGGATCTGCTCCTTCTCCCGCAAAATGCTTAAGCGCTCCAAGCTCGACCCCACCCTGCATAATTTCATCGTTTCAATCATCTGCGCGGTGCTCTATATCGTGCTCGGCATCATCGTCGTCACCGTGCTCGCCCCCTCCGCCGCCGGGTCGCTCATCGCCCTCTTCGGCGTCTTCGGCCTGGCGGTCTCGCTGGCCGTCAAGGACTCCCTCGCGAACCTCGCGGGCGGCATGTCGGTGCTCTTTACCAAGCCCTTCGCGCTCGGCGACTATGTCCGCATCAACGGCAACGAGGGCACCATCCAGGAGATCCGCCTCAACTACACGATCCTGAAGACCTTCGACAACAAGGTCGTGCACATCCCCAACGGCGACGTGGCCAAGGCGGAGATCGTCAACTTCACCTATGAGCCGACCCGCCGCCTCGACCTCGTCTTTTCGATCGGCTACGGCGACGATTTTGAGAAGGCCAAGCGGATCATCCGCGGCGCGCTCGGCGACAACCCCCTTGCGCACCGGGATCCCGAGCCGGTCGTCCGCATGTCCGAGCACGGCGACTCCGCGATCAAGATCGCCTGCCGCGTATGGGTGGACACACCCGACTACTGGACGCTCAACTTTGACCTGCTCGAGGAGGTCAAGCGCCGGTTTGACGCGGAAGGCATCTCGATCCCCTACAACCAGATGGACGTTCATCTGCACCGGACGGGGGGGCAAAACTGATTCATTTAAAGGAAAGGACCGCAGGGGCATTGCCCCTGCGGTCCTCTTTGTCCGACTGCATACATTTGTCATGATTCTTGTTTCAGTTCCCCCAAAGCATATTCGCAACAGCGGATTACCAGCCTGTTCAATGATATCCCCTGCTCCTGCGCAATCTTCTCCAATTCCTGGAGTATTTTTTTGGGAATACGGAACGTCTTGTTGACATGTTCCGGTTTTGTTATCTGAAACACTTCCATCACCTATTCGATTATAGCCGCCCCCGAATAAAAATTCTACACCTCATTTTGCAAGAGGAACCTCTTGCATCCCATCTCGCGGGCATTGAGGGCCCCGCAGGGCTTCGCCCTGTGGGGCCCTTGCCGTCAGCCTCCCGTCGTCTATTGCATCCGTTTCCCCAAGGACCTTTCCTGACGGAAGGGTTCCGGCTCTCACTCGGGCGACGTTTCCCGTTCCAGATTCCTCAGGGCGTAATCACAGCACTGAACCACCAGGCTGTTCAGGGAAACTCCCTGCCGCTGAGCAGTCTCTTCCATCTGCCGAAGCAGTTCTTTAGGGAGCCTGAAGGTTTTGCTGATATACTCCGGCCTCGTAATCTGGAACATTGCAATCACCATGCTTATTGTACGGCCTTCCATATGTATTTTCTACACCTCATTTTTACACCTGAAATTGTCTTGCAGGGACGGCCGCCCAGCGGAAGGCCTGACCCATTATCTGGACGGCCATATAAAAGGAACG
Organism: Anaerotruncus sp.; assembly: GCF_057433415.1. NCBI lineage: Bacteria > Bacillati > Bacillota > Clostridia > Eubacteriales > Oscillospiraceae > Anaerotruncus > Anaerotruncus sp. The sequence goes on from NZ_DBMDHH010000068.1 coordinate 5,474, forward strand.
GACACCGATCAGCGTCCGTTCCTTCGTTTTGTTTTCATTTAGCCCTGCGCGTGCTGCTGCTTGCATTGGTCGATCTTCTTCTGCGGGGCGGGCTCGGTCTGGTACCAGCCGCGCTTGACCATCTCGTCGAAGACCTCGTGCTGAATCTGGTGTTCCTCATTGAGGATGTTCATAAGCTCGCTCATAACGGCTGGCGACGCGCATTCGTTCGCGAAGGTGTTGTAGCCCTCGGTGACGAATTTCTGGCTCGAAAGCACGTCCTCCATCATTTCACGGTCGCCGAACAGTTTCTGCTGGTTCATACGCCCTCCTAACCCAGCTGCTGGAGCAGCCGGTCATAATGGTTTTGGTGTTTCGCGGAGTTCTGTTCAAACTGGGTCTTGAGCTGCGGGTCGGTGGTCATCTGGGCATAAAGCGCGAACTTTTTGACGAGCGTCTGTTCCACGCCGAGCTGGTCCTCGATGGCGGAAAGCTCTTTGGACGTCAAAGGCATAAAAAAACAACCTCCTTCAATTGGGATACCTAAAGTATTCCAACCAAAGGAGGCAAATATACGATTGGCCGCTCAGTGGCGGTGGGTGGAGGAAGCCACAAACCCGTCCACGAGCTGGTCGATATACTGGAAGGAAAGCCCGGTGCCGACCGCGACGCATTCGACGGGGTTTTCCGCGAGGCGAACCGGCATCTTGAGCTCGCGGGACATATAGACATCCATGCCGTGGAGCATCGCGCCGCCGCCGGTCATGACCATGCCGTTGGTGAAGATGTCCCCGACAAGCTCGGGCGGCGTGCGTTCGACGACCGAATGGACCGCCGCGCGGATCTCGTCCACCAGCTCGACCATCACCGGATAGAGTTCCTTCCGGGTGAGCAGCACCTTGGTCGGCAGTCCGGTCGCAAGGTGGCGGCCCTTCACTTCATAGGACGCGTCCTCCGCGTCGCGGTCGACGCTCGCGATCGCGATCTTGACCCGCTCGGCCATCCGCTCGCCGAGCAGGACGTTGTAGCGGGAACGCATGTATTTGATGATCGCGGCGTTGAACTTGTCCCCCGCCAGCTTGATCGACGTTTTGCAGACGATGCCGTTGAGGGAGAGCACCGCGATGTCGCTCGTGCCGCCGCCGATGTCGAGGATGAGGTTGCCGTTCGGCCGCGAGATGTCGATACCCGCGCCGATCGCCGCCGCGACCGGCTCCTCGATCAGGTAGACGCTGCGCGCGCCCGCCTGCACGGCGGCGTCGACCGCCGCCTGCGCCTCCACGCCAGTGATGAGCGAGGGCACGCAGAGCGCCACCCGCGGTTTCATCATATTGTTGGGACAGGCCTTTTTCATGAAGTATTTGATCATCGCCTCGGTCATCTTGTAGTCGGAGATGACCCCGTCCTCCAGCGGGCGGATGGCGGTGATCTTCGCGGGCGTCTTGCCCAGCATGTCGTGCGCCTCGTCCCCCACGCTGAGCACGTCCCCGGTGCGGGTGTTGATCGCCACGACCGAGGGCTCCCGCAGCACGATGCCGTGCGCCCCGTTATAGACGAGTACCGTCGCCGTTCCCAGGTCGATCCCGATGTCGATTGAATTCATACGATTTTGTCCCCCTGACGGGCCCCGCCCGATTCATTACCGCACCATTATACAACAATTTACAGCAGAATTCAACGCCGCCCGCCATTTGCCGCCATTTTCCTCTGCCCGGCGGGCGTCGTGGCCGCCACGGTGAGGCGGACCTCCCCCGCGCCCGCCTTTTTGAGAAGCTCCGCGCATCGGCGGGCCGTCGCGCCCGTCGTGAGCACGTCGTCCACGAGCAGCACCCGCTCCCCCTTGAGCGCCGCGCCCCGGCAGAGGGAGAATGCCTCCCGCGCGTTGCGCTCCCGTGCGGCGGCGCCCTCCTGTCGCGCCTGCGCGCCGCCCTTTCCCGTATGGGCCAGGAGCCCGCCTTTGGCGGGCGCGCCCAGCCGCCGGGAAAGCTCCCGCGCCAGCAGCTCGGTCTGGCAGAACCCGCGCCGGCGGAGCTTTTTGCGGTGCAGCGGCACCCAGGTGACGAGGTCGAACGCCCCGTCCCCAAAGTCGCCGCGCACCCGCTTTGCCATCAGCGCCGCGAGGAAGGGCGCGTAATAGCTGCGCCCGCTGTATTTGTACCGGTGGATGCCCCGGCGCACGCCGCCCTCATACCAGAGCGCCGCGGACACGCCGTCACAGACCGGGCCGGACGCCTCGCAGACGCACCGGTCCAGCCGCTTGCCGCAGCCGGGGCAGGCCTCCCCCGCCGTCTCGGGCAGACCGCACTCCCCGCAGAGCCACCCCTCCCCCGCGAGCACCCGCCCGCAGAGGAAGCATTTGTGCGGGAAGAGCAGGGTGAGCGCGCGCTCCCACAGGCTAGCCATCGCACACCTCCTCCAGCAAAAACCGCAGGTTGGCGTAGCGGCGGATCCGCTTGTGGCTCTGCACCATCGTGCGCACCGCCGAGGCCGAGCCGAGGATGATGAGCAGCTTTTTCGCACGGGTGACCGCCGTATAGAGCAGGCTCCGGTAATACATGCGGCTGCGTCCCTCCGCGAGCGGCAGGATGACCGCGTCGTACTCGTTGCCCTGGCTCTTGTGCACGGTGATCGCGTAGGCGAGCTCGAGCTCGCCCGCCATGTCGAAGGAGTACTCCGCGCGGCGGCCCTCGTCGAACCGCACGATGATCGACGAGGAGGGGCGGTTGATGAGCTCGATCACGCCGATGTCGCCGTTGAAGATGCCGAGTCCCTCCTCGCCGTCCTCCTTTTCCCACAGGAGGTCGTAGTTGTTCTTCACCTGCATGACCTTGTCCCCCTCGCGCAGCGTCTGGGGGCCGGAGGAAAATTCCTTTTTGCGCTCGTCGGGCGGGTTGAGCGCCTGCTGGAGCACCCGGTTGAGCTCCCCGGTGCCCGCCGCGCCCACCCTTGTCGGCGCGATCACCTGGATGTCCCACATCGGCGAAAAGCCGTAGCTCTTGGGCAGCCGCCGCGCGCAGAGATCGGCGGCGGTCGCGCAGATGCGCGCCGACTGCTGCTCGGGCAGGAAGAAGAAGTCGTTGTCCCGCGCGTCAAGCCGCGGGTCCTCCCCCGAGACGATCGCGTGCGCGTTGGTGACGATGAGGCTTTTGGCCGCCTGCCGGAAGATCTCCGACAGGTGCACGACGGGGAGCTTGCCGCTCGCGATGAGGTCGCTCAGAATGTTGCCCGCGCCGACCGACGGCAGCTGGTCGGGGTCGCCGACGAGGATGAGCCGGCAGGAGAACTTGACGGCGCGCAGCAGCGACTCGAAGAGGAGCGTGTCCATCATCGAGGTCTCGTCGATGATGACCGCCTCGCAGGGCAGCGGGTTCTTCTCCCCGCGCTTGAATTTGGTGACCCCCGAGCCGTCGTCGAAGTCGACCTCGAGCAGCCGGTGGACCGTCCTGGCCTCCACGCCGGTCAGCTCGGTCATCCGCTTGGCGGCGCGCCCGGTCGGCGCGGCGAGCGCCACCTTCTCCCCCATCTGCCCGAGCAGGCGGATGATCGCCGAGATCGCCGTCGTCTTGCCGGTGCCGGGGCCGCCGGTGAGGATCATGAGGGGGGAGGTGACCGCCGTGACGATCGCCTCCCGCTGGAGCGCCGCGTAGGTGATCTCCTGCTTTTGCTCGAGCGCGGAGATCGCAGCCTCGAGATCGGGGGTGAGGCCCTCCCCCCGCTGGTCGCGCATGAGGGCGAGCTTGGAGGCGATGTAGCACTCCGCCTCGTAGTAGCGGGGGACGTAGAGGAAGGGCTCCCCCTTTACATCGAGCCGCACCAGCTCCCCGCGCGCCACAAGCTCCTCGAGCACGTCGGCGGCGTGGTAGCTGTCCGTCTGGACGAGCCGCGCCGCCGTCTCGAGCAGCTTCGGCTCGGGCAGACAGGTGTGTCCGTTGTTCATGCTGTTGTGGCGCAGCACATGCAGGATGCCCGCGGCGATCCGCTCGAAGCTGTCGGGCGCGAGCCCCGCCGCGTCGGCCGCGGCGTCCGCCGTCTCGAAGGGCACGCCGATCTCCTCGCAGCAGAGCACATAGGGGTTCTGCGACACGATCTCCTGCGCCTGGGGGCCGAACTTCTTCCACGCCTTGATCGCGAAGGGCGCGGGAACGCCGATTTTCGCCAGATATAGCATTACAGTTCGTATACCAAACAATTTTCGATACTCATTGGAAATTTGTTCCGCTTTTTTTGGCGAAATTCCGGAAACCTCGGTGAGCCTTGCCGGATTCTGTTCGATCACGGTGAGCGTCTCGTCCCCAAACCGCGCGACCAGCCGCCCGGCGGTCTTGGGGCCGATCCCCTTGATCGCGCCGGAGGAGAGATAGGAGGCGATGGCGGCGGCGGTCGCCGGGAGCAGCCGCTCATACTTGTCCGCCTTGAGCTGGAGGCCGTATTTCGGGTGGGTGGCGTACACCCCCTCCACGATGAGCGTCTCGCCGACGGCGATGCCCGCGAACTCCCCGACCACGGTGACCAGCTCGCCGTCGGCCGAAAGCTCGAGCACCGTAAAGCCCGTCTGCTCGCTGTGGAAGATGACCGTCTCCACCCCGCCCTCCAGCCGGTAGCGTTCGCCAAGCTCCATGTTCCTTCCCTCCCCGCGCGAAGATTTACAGCTATCATTATAGCCGTCCGCGCGGGAAAGCGCAAGCGCGCCGGGAGCCTGCGGCCCCTAGCGCAGGAGCCCCGCCAGCTCCTCCGGGGAGCGGACGAAACGCACCCCCGCGCCGCGCGCGAGCTCCTCGCAGTCGCGCGCCGCCCGCTCGTCGAGGCCCGCGTCGTAAAGCAGAAGCACTTGACCGCTCGGGTTGGATTCCCACTGGAGGCAGGCGTAGAAGAGGGACATCTGGTCGCCCGAATTTTTCCCTTCCCCGCCGACCGGCACGACCTTGTAAACCCCGTTGCCTTTCCGGCTCAGGCGCACCGCGAGCCACGCGGCCGCGTGGATGAACCCGATGCAGGCGAAGACCGACAGCAGGCCGATTCCCAGGATGTGCAGCATGAAAAATCACCTCGGAACATCCTATGTTCCGGGGTGATTTTGTGTGAGGCGTTTTGGGGCCTATTCCTTCACGGCGGCCAAAAGCGCGTCGGTTTTGTCTGTTTTTTCCCAGCTGACGCCCAAATCCTCGCGGCCCATGTGGCCGTAGGCGGCGAGCTGCCGGTAGATCGGGCGGCGCAGGCCGAGAGTGCGGATGATCGCCGCCGGGCGCAGGTCGAAGACCCTGGTCACCGCCTCGGCGAGCCGGTCGTCAGGCACCGCGCCGGTGCCGAAGGTGTTGACGTTGACCGACACGGGGTTCGCCACGCCGATCGCGTAGGCCACCTGCACCTCGCAGCGGCGGGCGAGCTTGGCGGCGACAATGTTCTTCGCCACCCAGCGCGCGGCGTAGGCCGCCGAGCGGTCCACCTTGGTCGGGTCCTTGCCCGAGAAGGCGCCGCCGCCGTGCCGGCCGAAGCCGCCGTAGGTGTCGACGATGATCTTGCGGCCGGTGAGCCCCGAATCGCCCTGCGGCCCGCCGATCACGAACCGGCCGGTGGGGTTCACGTAGATCTTTGTGCGGTCGTCCATCAGCTCGGAGGGGATCACCTTGTCGATGACCTCCGCGATCACGTCCGCGCGGATCTGCTCGAGGGAGACGTCGGGCGAATGCTGGTTGGAGATGACCACCGCGTCGACGCGCACCGGCGCGTCGTCCTCGTATTCGACCGTCACCTGCGTCTTGCCGTCCGGCCGCAGGTAGGGGAGCGTCCCGTCGTGGCGGACCTCCGAGAGCCGCTTGGCCAGCCGGTGGGCCAGCGAGATCGGCATCGGCATCAATTCGGGGGTGTCGTCCGACGCGTAGCCGAACATCATGCCCTGGTCGCCCGCGCCGGTCGAATCCGCCTCGTCGCCCGCGCCCTGCTTCTGCTCGAGCGCCTCGTCGACGCCGAGCGCGATGTCGCCCGACTGCTCGTCGATGCTCGTCAGCACTGCGCAGGTCGCATAGTCAAAGCCGAATTTCGCGCGGTCGTAGCCGATCCCCCTGATCACGTCGCGCGCCACGGCGGGGATATCCACATAGCAGTTGGTGGAGATCTCCCCCATGATGAGCACCATGCCGGTGGTCACCGCCGTCTCGCACGCCACGCGCGCCTGCGGGTCCTTCGCGATGATCGCGTCGAGCACCGCGTCGGAAATCTGGTCGCAGATCTTGTCGGGATGTCCCTCGGTTACTGACTCCGAGGTAAAAAGGTACTTGGCCATCTTCTATCGAACTTCCTTTCGTCCAGCCCCTCCGGGCTTCAATATACAAATTTTACGCCGCTTCCTCCGGCAGGACCTGCACCGACCGGTATTGGAAGCCGCCCCCGTCCAAAAGCTCCACCGTCATGACGGCGGAATAGACCTTCTGTCCGGAAGCCTCGGACGCGTTTCCCTCGCCGTCCCGGACGGCATAGCCCTCCGTCCACACCTCGTAGGAGATGCGCAGCAGGTCCCCCTCCCGTTCGGCGGAGAGCACCCGCGGCCACCACTCCTCGCCGAGGCCGCCGCCCCGCATCTGGTAGACGTTCTTCTGCGCGTCGTAGGAATAGGCGGTACGCAGGTAGTCGGCGGGCGCACCGAAGTAGGCGAGCGCCGTGGCCTCGACCTCCTCGGCGGGATAGGCCGCAAAGCCCTCCCCGTCCACCGGCGGGTCGACGCGCGCCCATTCGGGGCCGTACCGCTCGGCGTAGTCGATCTTGGACATGTAGATGTGGTAATTTTGCTGCACCGAGAACTGGAAGAGGGAGTCCGGGCCGAGGTCCTCATAGCGCTCCCACCCCTCGGCGTAGATCAGGTTGCCGTAGGGCGCGAAAAA
>NZ_DBMDHH010000069.1:0-12160 GCF_057433415.1 Anaerotruncus sp.
TGCGCCGCCCGCCTGCCCTCCCCGGAAGCGCGTCGGGCTCCTTCCACGGCGGAGTCCGCCGTTTCGGCCGCGCCGGAGGCGCCCGAACCCGCCCTGCCGCTCGCCGTCTCCCTCGGGGATCGGGCCGAGCTGGTGGAAGCGGGCGCGGTAGCGCCCGTCTTTCCGGTCTCCGACCCGGCGGAGCTGCCGCTTCTTCCCGGCGGGTACGCCGTCACCGTGACCGACGCAGGGGGCGGGACCGTCTTCGCGGGGGAGTCGGGGGAGCTTGGCGGTTTTCTGCCGGCGCGAAACGGCGGCTATGCCTACGAGGCCGCCGCCGGCGGGACCGTCTACCGCTTCACGGTCGACTGCGCGTTCCCGGTGCAGCTCTCGTTGAACGCCGCCGCGCGGCAGGGGGAGACGGTCGTCCTGCGCGCCCTCTACGCCGACGGCGTGGAGCTTTCCGCCGAAAGCGACCTCGGATTTTCGCCCCGCTTCTTCTCCGCCGGAGACGGAAGCCAGATCGCGCTGCTGCCGGTGCGCTACACCACCCCGGCGGGCGTTTACGGCCTCACCGTCACAGCGGGGGATGAGGTCCTCACCCGCGAGATCGTCGTCGAGCAGCGGGAATTCGAGGTGCAGTACCTCGAGATGGACGCCGCCACGGCGGAGGAGACGGCGCTCTCCGCCGCCGCCAACGCCGAATGGGAGGAGAAGGTCGAGCCGCTCAAGGCGGTCGCGGACCCGGTGCAGTACTGGGAAAACCCCTTCCTCCAGCCGGTCTCCGGCGAGATCACCACCCAGTTCGGCTGCATCCGCTACACCAACGACGACCCGACCCCCTCCCGCCACGGGGGGATCGACATCGCCGCCAAAACGGGCACCGACGTGCTCGCCGCCAACAACGGCCGCGTGCTCTTCGCCGAGCGCATCCAGCTCACCGGCAACACGGTCGTCATCGAGCACGGCTACGGCCTCAAGAGCTTCTACTACCACATGGATTCTCTCTCCGTCTCCGCCGGCGACGCCGTCAAAAAGGGCGACAAGATCGGCGAGGTGGGCACCACCGGCTATTCGACCGGGCCGCACCTGCACTTCGCGCTGGCGGTGAACAACGTTTTCGTGAACCCGTGGACCGCCTTCGATCCCGGCATCTGACGCGCAGCGGCAAAAAAGCCCCCGGCCGGCGGCCGGGGGCTTTTTATTTTGGTTCCTAGTCCTTTTTCTTCTGGTTCTTTTCACGCAGCTTGTCGTTGGCGGCCAGCAGTCCCTGCGACACATAGTCGAGCTGTTCGACCTCGTCGTAGCGGTCGACCAGGTCGCTCTGCTCCATCTCCTCGGGGGCCTCGCCCTTGGCGGGCTTGAAGACCAGCTTGAGCAGAATGGGCGTCAGCATCGCCGCGCAGACCACCATGATGATCACCGGGCCGAAGAAGGCGGGCGGCATGAGCCCCATCGCCATGCCCTTGTTGGCGACGATCAACGCGACCTCGCCGCGGCAGGCCATGCCGAAGCCGACCTGCACGCACTGGCGGTTGGTGAATCCGCAGAGCTTCGCGCCGAGCCCGCAGCCGATCAGCTTGGAGACGACCGCCACAAGCACCATCATCACCGCGAAGAGCACGATCGCCGCGTCCATCTTGGGCAGCACGACCTTGATGCCGATGCTTGCGAAGAAGATCGGGGTCAGCAGCAGGTAGGAGAGCGGGGAAAATTTCGATTCGATGTATTTTGCCTTGGGGGTGGTGGCGATGATCACACCCGCGGAAAAGGCGCCGATGATGTCCGCGACGCCGAAAAATTCCTCGGCGCAAAAGGCCATCACGAGGCAGAGGACAAAGGCCAGCAGGGGGAAACGGTGCAGGTCCTTGTCATGCATGACCTTGGTCATATACCAGCCGAGCAGCCTGCTGACGAGTACGCCGACCACACCCACGAAGACGAAAAAGGCGACGATCTTGACAAAGACGACCACCATGCTGACCTGCGCGCCCGCCAGGCTTGTCACGACGGTCAGCGCGATCAGGCCGAGGATGTCGTCGATGAGGGCGGCTGCTAAGATCGTGTTGCCCACCCTGGTGGAGAGCTTGCCGAGCTCCTTGAGAGTCTCGACCGTGATGCTGACCGAGGTGGCGGTCAGGATGACGCCGATGAAGATGTTCTGGAGCAGGACGCTTCCGGGGTGCGCGAATTCGCCCCGGTTGAAGAAGAAGGCCAGCCCCGCGCCCATCGCGAGCGGGACGAGCACGCCGCACAGCGCGACGACAAATCCCGCCTTCCCGGTCTTTTTCAGTTCCTGGATGTCGGTGCCCATACCGGCGGTAAACATGATGACGATGACGCCCAGTTCGGACACCTGCGCCAGAAAGTCGGTCGCCTGCAGGACGTTGAGCATCGCCGGGCCGAGGATCAGCCCCGCGAGCAGAGCGCCGACGACCTGGGGCATCTGGTAGCGTTTCGTCAGGAGCCCCAGAACCTTCGTGCTCACCAGAATAAGCGCGATGTCCATCAGAAATTTGTATGACATTCGATTCTCCTCTTTCCTTTCCCGTTTTCTCACACTTTTTTCACAGTTATTTATTATAGACCTTTCGGCGTAATTCGCAAGTTCTTTTAATGGTTTTTGTGCAATATTACCTCTACTTTTTCCGTATCCGCCACGCTGAAAGCCGCCGTGCGGCCGGTTTTTGGCGGATACGACAAGGACGCCCGGACCGCATAAACGGTCCGGGCGTCCGGTTTCTCCTATTTTGCGGGGGCGGCCTCCTTCGGGAGGACCTTCCCCGACCGCACCAGCTCCACGAAGACGGGCGCGAGCTTGGGGTCGAACTGGGTGCCCGCCCCGCGTTCGATCTCCGCGATCGCGAACTCCACCGGCATCGCCGGCTTGTAGGAGCGCGCGGTCGTCATCGCGTCGAAGGCGTCCGCGATCGCCAGGCAGCGCGCGGACAGCGGGATGTCCTCCCCCGCGATCCGCCGCGGGTAGCCCTTGCCGTCCCACCGCTCGTGGTGGCCGATTGCGGCCGGGATCACGTAGTCGAGCGAGGGCAGGTGGCGGATCATCGCCACCGAGTTCTCCACATGCTTCTGCATGATGCTGTATTCCTCGGGGGTCAGCCGCCCCGGCTTGGTCAGGATGTGCTCGGGGATGCCGATCTTGCCGATGTCGTGCAGCAGCGCGGCCTCGTAGATGATCTTGACATGGTCGGCGTTCAGCCCGATTGCCCGCGCGAGCGCGGTGGAGTACTCCGCCACGTTCTGTGAGTGGTTGAAGGTGTAGTGGTCCTTGGCGTCGATCGCGGCGGTCAGCGCGAAGATGGTCGGCGCGTATTCCTCGTAGCGCCCGCCCTCGATGAGTGGGGACTCCATCGGCGCCTGGGAGAGGGGCGACTCGAGCGAATAGGCGATGATCTTGTTCTTACCGCTGCGCTTGGCGTTGTAGACCGCCATGTCGGCGTTACTGATGAGCTGCGCGAGGTTGGAGGCCGCGTAGGGGTAGACGCACACGCCGCCGCTGAGGGTGATGACCTTGAGGCTCTCCCCCTCCACGCCGCGGTTCATGTTGGCGATCTGTCCCTTGATGTCGGCCGCGAGGTTGAGCGCCTTCATCGTGTCGAAGAAGGGCAGGATGAGCGCGAACTCCTTCCCCCCGTACCGCGCAGCGGAGCCGTTGCTCCCCAGCGTCGTGGAGATGATCCGCGCCACATGCTGGAGCGCCGCATCCCCCTCGCGGTTGCCGTAGAGCTGGTTGAAGAGCTTGAAGTCGTCGAGGTTGAGGATGACGAGCGCGATCGAGTGGTTCTTGCACCGCTCGAACTCCTCCCCCAGCTTCTCGTAGAAGGACTTCCGGTTGAGCAGGCCGGTCAGCGGATCGATGCGAGACTCGTCGTACGCCTTCTTGTAGAGGTTCGCGTTTTTGATCGCAATCGACGCCACCGACTGCACCGATTCGAGGAAGGCGATGTCGTCGAAGGAGTAACCGCCCTTTTTGGGCTTGGTGGAGAGCAGCAGAATGCCCACGAGGTCGCTGTCGCTCTTGAGCGGCACGATGCACTCAATGTGCATGTTCGCCAGCATCTGCTTCTCCGACTCCCACATCGATTTATAGAGCACGCTGCGCTGAAAGTCCCGGAGCATCAGGCAGCCGTCGTGCTCCTGGAACCACTGGATGCAGGGGTTGGCCGCCTGGAGGGAAAAGGATTTCACGTCGAGCGGGCTGGCCGAATAGGCGGTGCGGTAGGTCTCGCCGCCGCTGTCCTCGAGGCAGACGTAGACCTTCTCGACCGAGACGGTGTCCTTGACCACCTCGACCAGCTCGCGCAGGATCTCGTCGAGGTTGAGGCTCTTTGACGCGCGCAGGCTGAACTCCTTGAGATGCTGCGCGCGCACCTGCGTATCCCGCACGAAGAGGTTGTCCATCACCCGGTAGAGGAGCTTGTAGGAGGCGAGGATGATCCCCGCGAAGAGGATCGCGATGATCAGCGTCTGGTAGCCCCGGACCTGCGGGAAATAGTCGAGAATCATCCGCTCGAGCGGGCCCGCCCAGTAGGCGAAGAGCACCGACACGAGCACCGCGCTGGCCGCGAGCATCGTGCCGCGCGATACGAGCAGCGTCAGCCTGAAGAGCCGCTTGCGGTAGAGGGCGTAGAACATGTAGCCCGCGTTGATGATGCCCGACAGGGTGTCCCACGGGAAGATGTTGCCCGGCACGATCGACAGGACGTTGCCCAGAAAGAGAAAGCAGATGCCCACCACGATCGGGCGGGTCCAGGCGGAGGTGAGCTCCCGCGACTTGAAGAGCATCACCGCCGACGAGAGGATGATGAAGAAAAAGAGCACGCAGGGGATGGCGATTTCCCAGCCGGTATCGTAGCGGAAAACGCCCGTCCCGTTGCCGAGGTCGATGAAGACGGGCCGCTTGAGGAAGACCTCGAAGTGGGTCAGCACGAGGGTGGCGGCGGTCAGGCCCGTCCACAGCCGCTTTAAGAAGAGGCCCTTCGCGTCGACGAAGTTGAAGATGAAATTGTAGAGGAGCAGCGGGATGCAGAAGAGGCTGAGGATCGAGACCTCGTACCACAGCTCAAAGCCGGGGTAGAACTGCAACCGCATGAGCATCGATCCGGCCGTCCAGAGCAGGTAGCAGCCCAGCAGGTTCATGAAGGAGCGGATGAGCCGGTTCTTTTTGGCGGCGGCCAGCGCGAGCAGCAGGATGGTGTAGCAGCAGACGCCCGCGATCGGGACATAGAGGAACGGAATCTGGATCATGGCGTCACGACTCCCCTTTCCAGCGGATAGTCCCGCTCCTGGAAACGCAGCAGCTCGGAAATGCGGAAGCTCGACTCGTTGATCCGGCGGACCTCCTGCCCGGTCGCCCGGCGGAAGGCGTCGAAGGTGCCGGTGCGCAGGATGGTGATCTGCAGCGGCTCGATGCCGAGCATCTTTTTCAGGTCGTTGTAGTCGTTGTCAAAGTACTTGAAGTAGACGCTCAGATGCTCGCGGAGCAGCTGCTTGCTCACCGCCATCACCTCGAGTGACCCGGAGGCGATCTCGAGGTAGAGGTGCAGGTAGGGGCGGTTGTCCGCGCTGTACTCCTTGCGCGCCGCCCAGTCGTGGATGCCCAGCCCCGACAGGCGCACCACGTCGGAGATCGTGTCCTCGGTGATGCGGGTGAAGCCGCCGATGTCGATGACGGTGGGGATCCGGTCCACGAAGGTAAAGCGCGGCAGGCGCGCCCCCTCCTGCTCGCCGCCCGTGCTGAGGCACCGGAAGACGTCCCCCACCCGGTAGCGGACGAATGCGCCCCCCTTGAGCACCGTGATGACCACCTCGTAATTCTGGTTGGCGGTCAGCTCGTCCATCAGGCAGGTCTTGGGCTGGTAGGTCCGGTCGTCAAGATTTTTATACATCTCTCCCTCCGGAATGAACTCATAAAAGCAGTTGTCGGGGAAAAAGACGAGGCCGTTGCGCGCCCACGTCTCGGTCGCCATCAGCGTCGGCTCGGTGCCCGCGTAAATCTCCATCGGACGCACCCCCCACGCCTCCTCGAGCGAGGGCTTGTAGTAGCTTGTGTCGGTGCCCGCGCAGATGAGCGCCTTGAGGCGGAAGATGTCCTTCGGCTGCACGGTGCGGCCGTCCCGCTTCGCGCGGTAGGAGGCCGCGAGGTAGCGGCAGACCATGGCGGGGGAATACTGGAACAGGTTCTTTTTCGATTTCCCGCCCCCCGCGGTGAAGCTCGTGGTGATATAGCTGATGACGCTGCTCAACCCGAAAAAGAGGTCGAGTCCGTTTTGCAGGCCGAGCGCGAAGCCCTTTTTGTTGCGCTCGCCGAACGACATCCTCACTGCCTCGTCCACCGGCGGCAAAAACCGCAGGGGCAGCTCCTCGTCGAGCATCAGCGGGAACAGTCCCGTCACATAGGGCAGCGGCGCCAGCCCGTAGAGGGTCCGGTCGCAGGGCGCGATGGAAAACTGGCCGGGGCGCTTGCTGGTGGCCAGCATGAGCGCCGCCACCATGTTGTGCTTGAAGACGTCGAGCATTCCGCGCGTATAGGGCGCGAGCTTGATCGGGTGTTTGCCGCCCTCCCAGGTGGTCTGGATCCAGACCACCGGCTCGGCAGGCAGCATTTCGCTGCGCTTTTGCAGCAGGACGTCGGCGTAGTCCTCGAAGGTCGTCAGCGGAACCGCGCGGCGGAACTCCTCGACCGTCCGGGGCCTGCCGCCGTCGAGGAGCTTTTTGCCGAGCGCGCTCGCGCTCCACAGCCCGATCTGCTCCTCCATCAGCCTTCTCTGGATCTGCATGTAGCCGCCGATATCCAGGTCCAGGAATCCGCAGTACTCCTGCCAGAGATCGTCGTACTGCTGGTTCCTGAGCTTCTCCTCAAAGTTCACGCCCATGCTCCTCTCCTGCCTTTATCGTTGCCGCGCAGCGCCGCATGCTGGCGCGGTTCGGGATCAAAAAGGGGGTGGTCTTCCGGTATTCGCCGTAATTGCCGAAGGTGCGCGGGAAGATGTAAAGGTCCTGCAGCACGATATATCCTACGTTGAGCAGGCTGAAGAGGACCCACGCCCAAAAGAGCGCGTCCGAGCCCCGCACCAGCCAGCAGCAGAGGTAAAACAGGATGAACCAGAGCACCCCCGGGTGCCGGCAGAGGGCGTAGACCCCGCGGTCGTACGCGCGGCGCTCGGCGGCCTCCTCCAGATAGGTCTGCTGGAAGGGAAGCGCGAAAAAGAGGGAGTAGACGAGCAGGAGGAGGAACAGAGCGCCCAAAAAACCGGCCAACCCGCGCAGCGGCGCGGGGAGCAGGAAACGTGGGCGCGCGGTGATGAGCAGCGCTGCCGTGGAACCCGCCAGCAGCAGGCACCCGGCAAAAAAACAGGGCCGCAGCGCGCGCACTCCCCAGTTGACGCTGTTCAGATCGCCGAGCACGAAAAGCAGGAAACTCAGGCATCCCAGCAGTAGGATCATCAAATCGGTTTTCTCCTGTCACATTGTCACAGTTTGTCCATAAGTTGGTAAATTTAATTATAATATATTTTCCATTTTTCTGCAATATGCGACATTTGAATCTGGTAATATCCAACAAATGTCATGTCAATTTTTGACACCCTGTTGTAAGGTTTCCCTTTAGCGAAAAAATCGTGGTTGACAAATCCTTCCCGCCGCTGTATAATCTCTCTAAATCAAACGAACGGCAAACCGACGACCGAGAAGAGTAGGCGCGTTCGCCATCCCCACAGAGAGCCGCAGGCGGTGCGATTGCGGCGGGAGGGCCCGGGCTGAATGGACTCGCGAGGGCGGGACGAAAGGGATTTCCCGAGTAGTGCCCGACGGGATCTTCACCCGTTATCCAGGAAGCGCATATGTCAGTATGCGGAATGAGCGGGCGTTTCGACGCCAATTTGGGTGGTACCGCAGAAGCCAAGGCTTTTGTCCCAGCAGTCGCTGGGGCAAAAGCCTTTTTTGTTTGCCCGTTTGTTTGCAAATCCAACATCTGAAAGGAGCACCCGCCATGAAATCGAACAACGTGCCGCACAGGATCTATCTCTCCGAGGACCAGATTCCCCGCCAGTGGTACAACCTGCGCGCCGATATGAAGGAACAGCCCGACCCGATGCTCAATCCCGCGACGATGCGGCCGGTCACCGAGGCCGACCTGCGCCCCGTCTTCTGCGACGAGCTGGCGCACCAGGAGCTCGACGCCGTGACCCGCTACGTCGACATTCCCGAAGAGATCCGCGAGTTCTATAAAATGTACCGCCCCTCCCCGCTCATCCGCGCCTACAGTCTGGAGCGCGCGCTGGGCACCCCGGCGAAGATCTACTACAAGTTCGAGGGCAACAACACCTCCGGCAGCCACAAGCTCAACTCCGCCGTGGCGCAGGCCTACTACGCCAAGCGGCAGGGGCTCAGGGGGCTTACCACCGAGACGGGCGCCGGCCAGTGGGGCACCGCGCTCGCCGAGGCGTGCTCCTATTTCGGGCTGCCGCTGACCGTCTACATGGTCAAGGTCTCCTACAACCAGAAGCCCTTCCGCAAGGCGGTCATCCAGACCTTCGGCGCGGACGTGGTCGCCAGCCCGAGCGACACCACCGAGGCCGGGCGCCGCATCCTCGCCGCCGACCCCGAGACGGGCGGAAGCCTCGGCTGCGCCATCTCCGAGGCGGTCGAAAAGGCCGTCTCCACCGAGGGGTACCGCTATGTGCTCGGCTCGGTGCTCAACCAGGTGCTGCTCCACCAGTCGGTCATCGGCCTTGAGAGCAAGACCGCGATGGAGATGATCGGCGAGTATCCCGACGTGATCATCGGCTGCGCGGGCGGCGGCTCCAACCTCGGCGGCCTCATCGCCCCCTTCATGCAGGATAAGCTGACCGGCAGAGCCGACCCCCGCATCGTCGCGGTCGAGCCCGCCTCCTGCCCCTCCCTCACCCGCGGGCGGTACGCCTACGACTTCTGCGACACCGGCAGGATCACCCCGCTCGCCCGCATGTATACCCTCGGCTGCGGCTTCATCCCCTCCGCCAACCACGCGGGCGGGCTGCGCTACCACGGCATGTCCCCCATCCTCTCCAAGCTCTACCACGACGGCTACATGGAGGCCGTGTCGGTCGAGCAGACCAAGGTGTTCGAGGCCGCCGTCTTCTTCGCCAAGCAGGAGACCATCCTCCCCGCCCCCGAGAGCGCGCACGCCATCCGCGCCGCGATCGACGAGGCGCTGCGCTGCAAGGAGACGGGCGAGGAAAAGACCATCCTCTTCGGCCTCACGGGCACCGGCTACTTCGACATGACCGCCTATTCCGCCTTCCACGACGGCGTCATGAGCGACTACATCCCCACCGACGCCGACCTGCAGAAGGGCTTCGACGGGCTTCCCGCCATCCCCGGCGTCCGGTAAGCACCCAAAATAAAAGCGGCGCGCCGTCCGGATGGACGGCGCGCCGCTTTACATTCTGATTCTCATTTGGACGACCGCTGCCGGTCGATCTCATCGGCGAGGTTGCGTCGCATCCGGGCCACGAGGGCGGAGGCCTGCGCGATCTCCTCCCCGCTCAGTCCGCGGTAGAGCACCCCGTGCAGCTCGTCGATGACCGCCTCCACCTGCGGGCGCAGCGCGAGCGCCCGCCCGGTGGGATAGAGGTGGTTGATCCGCCGGTCGTCGGGGTCGGTTTCCCGGCGCAGGAGCCCCGCGTCCTCCAGCGACTTCGCCACGCGGGCGGTTGTTCCCTTGTCAAACCCCCGCCCCACCGACAGCGCGTCCTGCGTCGTGCCGGGCATCTGGTAGACCTGCATCAGCACCGGGAGCTGCCCCACCTCGACCCCCAGCGGAGCGAGCCGGCAGGCGAAGAACCGCTGCCCGTAACGGTAGAGGATGGAGATATCCCGGTTGAGGCGCACCTTTTTCATGCCGCGCCTCCCTCCGCCTCCTCCTGCGCCTTGAGCTCACGGAGGACGGTGAAGCCGATCTGCACCGAGAGCAGGAAGGTGGCCAGATCGGAGAGCGGCTGGCTGAGCTGCACGCCGAGCACCCCGAAGAGCGGCGGCAGGACGAGGATGAGCGGCAGGAAGAAGAGCCCCTGCCGCGCCATGGCGAGGACGGTCGCCTTGGCGGCCTTGCCGATCGTCTGGCAGAGCATGTTGTTGATGATCACCCAGGACATGAGCGGGAAGGCCACGCACTGGAAGCGCAGCGCCCGCGCGCCGATCTCGACGACGAGCGCGTCCTCCCCGCGGAAGACCGCGATGATCCCGGGGGCGAAGATGAACCCGGCCACCGCCAGCACCGCCAGCACGACGACCGACACGCGCACGCAGAACCAGAATCCCTCGCGGACCCGCTTATAGAGCCTGGCCCCGTAATTGAAGCCGCACACCGGCTGGAAGCCCTGTCCGAAGCCGATGAGCGCGGAGGAAGCGAACATGTTGACGCGGGAGACGATCGACATCGCGGCGATCGCCGCGTCGCCATAGGGGCCTGCGGCGAGGTTGAGGCAGATGGTGGCGACGCTCGCCAGCCCCTGCCGCCAGAGGGAGGGCAGGCCGCCCCGCAGGATTTCGCGGTAAAGCTCCCAGCGGGGGGTGAAGTCCCGGAAATGGATGCGGATGTTCCCGCCCCGCGTACAGCCGACCAGCAGGATGCAGAAGCTCACAAACTGGCTGATGACCGTCGCGATCGCCGCCCCGGCGATGCCCATGTGGAAGACGAAAATAAACAGCGGATCCAGCGCGATGTTGAGGATGCCGCCCGCCGCGATGCCGACCATCGCGTAGGAGGCGCTGCCCTGGAAGCGCAGCTGGTTATTGAGGACGAGCGACGCGGTCATGTAGGACGCGCCGAGCAGGATGTACCGCGCGTAATCCCGCGCGTAGGGCAGGATCGTCTCGGTCGCGCCGAGCAGCCGCACGAGCGGGTCGAGGAAGATAAGGCCGAAGAGGGTGATGAGTCCGCCCACGATCAGCGCCGAGAAAAAACCGGTCGCGGACATGCGCGAGGCGTCCCGGAAATCCTGGCCGCCGAGGCTGCGGGCGATGTAGTTGCCCGAGCCCTGCCCGAACATGAACCCGATCGCCTGGATGACCGCCATCAGCGAAAAGACGACGCCCACCGCGCCGGTCGCGCTGGTGCCGATCCGGCCGACGAAAAAGGTGTCCGCCATGTTGTAGACCGAGGTGATCATCATGCTGATGATCGTGGGGACCGCCAGCGTCGTGATGAGCCGCGGAATGGGCGTCTGGGTCATTCTGGCGAATTTGTCCGCCTGATTCTGGTCGCTGTGCACGAAACCGCTTCCTTTCTTTCCCTCCCATTATATCAGGCGGAAAAATAGTTGTCAACGCAACCTTTCTGCCAGAAAAAGGAGGCCCGTCCCCCGAATTCCCCGCGGAAAAATTTCCGAAAAGGGATTGACAACGCGCTCCCATCCTGCTAGAATGGCCGTTATAAAAGCAACGGCGCTTTTACCACACGTTGGGAAGCGCCGTCTTTTTTTATAACTGCCAAAGACGATGACGGGAAGAGTAGCCCCGACGCCGCGTCACAGAGAGCCGGGAAAAGGTGGGAGCCCGGTACAAGGCACGGGAGGAAGAACATCCCCGAGTTTCCGACCGAACGCATTTTGCCGGTAGGCTCGGACGCCGGGCGGCGCGTTACAGCCGCAAACCATAGGTGAAAGAGTGGGGCGCCCCCGGCGCCCTATTTGGGTGGTACCGCGGAAGGAGCGCCTTTCGTCCCAAAATGAGGGACGAAGGGCGCTCCTTTTTCGTCCGATCTTTGGAGGGATCGCTATGAAACGAACCGATTACTGCGGCGCGCTGCGGGAAGCCGACGTGGGCCGCGCCGCCGTCGTCATGGGCTGGGCGCAGAACAAGCGCGACATGGGCGGCGTCATCTTCATCGACCTGCGGGATCGCGAGGGAACGCTCCAGGTGGTGTTCGACGCGCAGAACCTTTCGTGGGAGGACTTTGCCGCGGCGGAGGGCCTGCGGGTCGAATCGGTGGTCGCGGTGCGGGGGGAGCTGCGTCCGCGCAGCGAGGAGACCCGCAACCCCCGGCTCGCCACCGGCGCCTTCGAGCTCTGCGCGCGCGGGATGGAGGTGCTTTCCGAGGCGCGGCCCCTGCCCTTCCCGCTCGAGGACGCGGCGGGCGTGCGGGAGGAGGTGCGGCTGCGCTACCGCTTCCTCGACCTGC
>NZ_DBMDHH010000070.1:0-11928 GCF_057433415.1 Anaerotruncus sp.
GGAACCGTACTGAGAGTGCGTTCGGGGAGGCACGTCCGCATTTGCGTGGCGCGCAGCGCCCACGGGGAGGCGGAAAACTGCGCGGCTACGCCGCGCACGCGCGCAGAGCGCGCGAACGCCCGGAACGCGCTCGTGATTCTTGCCGCTTGGAAAGCGGCAATTCCCGTGAAAGCTGGGCCGCTCGCTGGGCGGCATCATTCAAACCCCGTTGGGAGGGACCCGGATGAAATTCTATACGCTGAGCGACAACGTCGACACGCTGATGGGGATGCGCCTCGCGGGCATTGAGGGCGAGGTCATCCACACGGCGGACGAGGTGCTGGCTTCGCTGCGGCGGGTGATGGCGGACCCGTCGATCGGGATCGTGCTGATGACGGAAAAGCTGATCAACACCTGCCCGAACATCATCTACCGCTACAAGCTGACCCAAAAACGGCCACTGATCGTGGAGGTCCCCGACCGCCACGGGGAAGGGGACGTTTCACAGACGATCGAAAAATATGTGAGCGAGGCGATCGGCATCAAACTCTAAAGGGCGCGCGCCCGGAAAATGAGGTGAAACCAGATGGCTGATATGCAGGAAGATAAACTGGAGCTGTTTGAACAGGAGATCATGCAGCGCGCCCAGGCCCAGCGGGATACGATCCTGAAGGAGGCCGAGCAGATGAAGCGGGATGCGCTCGGGCAGGAGGAAAACCGCCTGCTTGACGAGAGCTTCCACAGGATCCAGTCGCAGATCGACGAGATCAAGACGGAAAATATCAAGGAGATTTCCCGGGAAACGCTCGCGCTCAAGAAGGAGCTTTTCAAGCAGCGGGAGCAGTATCTCTCGCAGATGATCGCCGAAGCGCGCGTGGAGCTCGGGAGCTTTGCGAAAAGCGAGCGGTACGAGGCGTATTTCCTGGGAAAGATCAGGGAACTGGCCGCATCCTGGAAGCTGGAGGGCAGCACGATCAAGGTGCGCCCGGAGGACACGGCGTTCGAGCCGCGCATCCGTGAAATTTACGGGGACTGCGCGGTAGAGGCGGACGCCGGGGCGGTTTCGCTCGGCGGCGCGGTACTGGTGAACCGGGAACGCGGAGTTGAGGTGGACCTGAGCCTCGACGCGGCGCTCGCCGGGCAGCGGGAGTGGTTTTACCGCGGCTCCAACTTCAATTTTGATTAGCGGCGGGGGGAAATGCTTTGGATAAGAATACCGTATATTCCATCAACGGGCCGGTCGTGACGGTCCGTGGCGCCCGTCAGTTTGAGATGCAGGAGATGGTCTTTGTCGGGAACAGCCGCCTCATCGGGGAGGTCATCAACATCTCCGACGAGCGCACGACCATCCAGGTCTACGAGGGCACCACCGGCATGCGCCCCGGCGAGCCGGTCACCGGCACGGGCGGGCCGCTCTGCGCCACCCTCGGCCCGGGCATCCTCTCGAACATCTTCGACGGCATCGAACGCCCGCTTAAGGAGATCGCAAAAACGTCGGGCGCGTTTATCCCCGAGGGCAGCGACATGCCCGCCCTCGACGTGGAAAAGAAATGGCCGGTCACCCTGAAGGTGAAGGAGGGCGACCGCCTCAAGGGCGGCGACGTCTTTGCCGCCTGCCCCGAGACGTCGATCATCGAGCACCGCTCGATGGTGCCGCCCGGGCTCGACGGAACCGTCGTGTCCGTCCGTCCGGACGGGGACTATACGGTGCTTGAGCCGCTCGTCGTGCTGCGGGACGCGCGGGGGACCGACCACGAGCTGGCGCTCGCGCACAAGTGGCCGATCCGCCAGACCCGCCCGGTGGCCGAGCGCCTGCCGATCGAACGGCCGCTCATCACCGGGCAGCGGATCATCGACACCCTCTTCCCGATCGCCAAGGGCGGCACCGCCGCCATCCCGGGCGGCTTCGGCACCGGCAAGACGATGACCCAGCACCAGCTCGCCAAATGGAGCGACGCGGACATCATCGTCTATATCGGCTGCGGCGAGCGCGGCAACGAGATGACCCAGGTGCTCAAGGAGTTCGGCGAGCTCACCGACCCCAAATCCGGCAAGCCGCTGACCGACCGCACCGTGCTGATCGCCAACACCTCCAACATGCCGGTCGCGGCGCGCGAGGCGTCGATCTACACCGGCATCACGCTGGCGGAATACTACCGCGACATGGGCTACCATGTGGCGGTCATGGCGGACTCCACCTCCCGCTGGGCGGAGGCGCTGCGGGAGATCTCCGGACGCCTCGAGGAGATGCCCGCCGAGGAGGGCTTCCCCGCCTACCTGCCCAGCCGCATCTCCCAGTTCTATGAGCGCGCCGGGTATATGGAAAATCTGAACGGCACCGAGGGCTCGGTCACGATCATCGGGGCGGTCTCGCCGCAGGGCGCCGACTTCTCCGAGCCGGTCACCCAGAACACCAAGCGGTTCGTCCGCTGCTTCTGGGCGCTCGACAAGGCGCTTGCCTACGCGCGCCACTACCCCGCCATCAACTGGACCTCGAGCTACAGCGAATATCTCGACGACCTCGCCCCCTGGTACGCCAAAAACATCTCCCGCGACTTCCTCCCCTGCCGCCAGCGGATTTCCACCGTGCTGCTCGAGGAGGCGAAGCTCAACGAGATCGTCAAGCTGATCGGCGAGGACGTCCTCCCCGACGACCAGAAGCTCATCATGGAGGTCGCGCGGCTCATCCGCGTCGGGCTGCTCCAGCAGAACGCCTACCACCGGGACGATACCTACGTGCCGCTGCCCAAGCAGCTCATGATGATGCAGGTCATCCTCTACTTCTACGACAAGGCTTCGGCGGTCATCGCCAAGGGGATCCCGATCTCCGAGATCACCGATTCGGGGCTGATCGATTCGCTCGTGAAGATCAAGTACGAGATCCCCAACGCACATCTCGAACTGTTCGACAACTACTATAAAGAGATCGACGATAAGCTCGCCGGGCTCAACCAGCTGTAAAGGAGGGCCGGAATATGCTTCAGTTTGTGGGGCTCAGCGAAATCAACGGCCCGCTGGTGGCGCTCGACCGGGTGCCGAAGGTGGCGTTCGAGGAGATGGTCTCCCTGAAACTCGATTCGGGCGAGACGCGCTTCGGCCGCGTCGTCGAGATCGACGGCGACCGGGCGGTCATCCAGGTGTTCGAGGGGACCCGCGGGCTCTCCCTCGAAAACACCCGCACCACCCTGCTCGGGCATCCGATGGAGATGCCCCTTTCCCTCGAGGTGCTCGGGCGCACCTTCAACGGCTCCGGCCGCCCGATCGACGGGCTGGGAGAAATCTTCTGCGAGCGCGCGGCGGACATCAACGGCAAGCCGATGAACCCCGTCGAGCGCGTCTACCCGCGCAACTACATCAACACCGGCATCTCGACGATCGACGGGCTGGCCACCCTCATCCGCGGCCAGAAGCTGCCGATCTTTTCGGGCAGCGGCATGAGCCACAACAAGCTCGCCGTCCAGATGGTGCGGCAGGCGCGGCTGTCGGGCACCGACGAGCAGAACTTCGTCATCGTCTTTGCCGCGATGGGCGCCAAGAACGACGTGGCCGACTATTTCCGC
This sequence comes from Anaerotruncus sp., assembly GCF_057433415.1. Taxonomy (NCBI): domain Bacteria; kingdom Bacillati; phylum Bacillota; class Clostridia; order Eubacteriales; family Oscillospiraceae; genus Anaerotruncus; species Anaerotruncus sp. The sequence goes on from NZ_DBMDHH010000070.1 coordinate 3,540, forward strand.
CGCTCCTTCGAGGAGTCGGGGGTCATGGAGCGGGTCGTCATGTTCCTGAACCTCTCCAACGACCCGATCATCGAACGCATCCTCACCCCCCGCTGCGCGCTGACCGTGGCGGAGTACCTCGCCTTCGAGCACGGCATGCACGTGCTCGTCGTCATGACCGACGTCACCGCCTACTGCGAGGCGCTGCGTGAGTTTTCCTCCTCCAAGGGGGAGATCCCGGGGCGCAAGGGCTTCCCCGGCTACCTCTACTCCGACCTCGCCTCCCTCTACGAGCGGGCGGGGATCATTGAGGGAAGCCCCGGCTCGGTCACGCAGGTGCCCATCCTCACGATGCCCAACGACGACATCACCCATCCGGTCCCCGACCTGACCGGCTATATCACCGAGGGGCAGATCGTGCTCGACCGGCAGCTCGACCAGACGGGGGTCTATCCGCCCGTCTCGGTGCTGCCCTCCCTCTCCCGCCTGATGAAGGACGGCATCGGCGAAGGGTTCACCCGCGCCGACCACTCCGACTGCTCCAACCAGCTTTTCGCCTCCTACGCCCGGGTGCAGGACGCGCGGGCGCTCGCGAGCGTCATCGGCGAGGAGGAGCTCTCGGAGGTCGACCAGAAATATATGTATTTCGGCCGCATGTTCGAGGAGCATTTCGTCTGCCAGGGCGCGCGGGAAAACCGCGAGATCGGCGAGACGCTCGACCTCGGGTGGCTGCTGCTCTCGCTGCTGCCGCGCGAGGAGCTCGACCGGGTCGACCGGGAGACGCTCGATAAATTTTACCGGCCGGAACAGGCCGTGCAGAAATTCGGCGCGCCGAAGGAGTAGCCCCGGCGGGGAAAGGAGTGACGGCGGATGGCAAACGTACTGGGCGTGACGCCCACCAAGGGCAGCCTGATGGCGATCCAGAAGTCGCTGTCGCTGTCCACGCTGGGCTTTGAACTGCTCGACCGCAAGCGCAACATCCTCATCCGGGAGATGATGCTGCTGATCGACAAGGTCAAATCCCTGCGCGGGGAGATCAGCTCGACCTACCGCGAGGCCTACGAGGCCCTTCAGGAAGCCAACGTGACGCTGGGCATGGTGCAGGAGACGGCGATGGCCGTCCCGGTGGACGACGGCGTGACGATCACCTACCGCAGCGTCATGGGGGTGGAGATCCCCAACGTGCGGCTGGCGGAGAGCGAGATCCGCATGTGCTACGGGCTCGACCGCACCAACTCGAGGCTCGACTACGCCTATGTCTGCTTCCAGAAGGCCAAACGCGTGACCGCGCTTCTGGCGGAGGTGGAGAACAGCGTCTACCGGCTGGCCAACGCCATCCGCAAGACGCAGCGCCGCGCGAACGCGCTGGAAAACATCGTGATCCCGCGCTACGAGGAGACGGCGAAGTTCATCACGGACGCGCTCGAGGAAAAGGACCGCGAGGAGTTTTCACGACTCAAGGTCATCAAGGCCAAAAAACAGCAGGAGGCATAAAAACCCCCTCCGCCGCATGTCCGGCGGAGGGGGCTTTCTTTGGAGAATCCGGATTTTACAGGCCCGCGGGTATTGGCAAACGCCGTGCCGTATGGTAACATAAACACATCAGGAATTGACAGGTCCCGCAGAGCGGAGACCGATGGGGGTGGCAGCGTGTTCGGGGAGCGGAAGCGTACGGCTGTGCGCACGGCGGTGGTCATGGCCGTTGCGGCGGCCACGATGGTCCTGTGCGCCGCGCTCTATATGCGCAGTGTGACCGGCACGCTGCGTGAGGAGACCCTCTCGGGGCTGCGCGAGGTCGCCCGCCAGAGTGCGGGGAACATCGCGATGCGGATCGAAAAGGACATGCAGATGCTCGAGGCGGTCTCCCGCTTTGTGGGCGCGCAGCCCGAACTGGATATCGACGGGGTGACGCGGGTGCTCTGCGAGGAGGTCGAGAGCACCAGCTTCAAGCGGATGGGGCTCATCACCCCCGACGGCACCGCGCACACCACCGACAGCGTGGAGATGGACCTGGGCGGGCGCGGCTACTTCCTGCGGGCGATGGACGGCGAGACGGTGATCTCCAAGGAGCTGACCGACTACGCCGACGGCGAGCCGATCTACGTCTACGCCACCCCCATCCTGCGCGGCGGGAGGGCGGAGGCGGTGCTCTTCGCCACCAACGCGGCCGACGCCTTCGCGTCGGTCATCAACGTGCGGATGTTCGAGGGGGCGGGCTACTCCTATCTCACCAACGCCGGGGGCGACGTGCTGGTCTATCCGGACAACCCCGAGAGCGAGCAGGGGATGTCCAACATCTTTGACCGCATGGAGGAGGGCCGCATGCTCCCCGACGAGGAGCTCGGGCGGATGCGCCGGCGGATGTCCTCGGGCGACAGCGGCGTGGAGGAGTATTTCCGCGACGGGGAGCGCCGCTACCTCTCCTACACGCCGATCGGGGTCAACGGCTGGTATGTGCTTTCGGCGGTGTCCGGCCACGTGGCCGCCAGGAAGTCCGTCTACCTCACCATGCTCACCCTTGTGGTGTGCGTCGTCACGGTCACGGTGCTCATCGGACTGTTTGGATACATCCTCTTTATGCAGAACAGCCGCCGGCGGGAGCTCGAGCGGATCGCCTTCACCGACCCGGTCACCGGCGGGTACAACTGGAACGGGTTCATCCGCGCGGCCAGGGAGGTTGTCGGCGGCGCGGCGGAATATGTGATGGTCTCCTTTGACATCGACAAATTCAAGGTCTTCAACGACATGTTCGGGCACGGCACGGGCAACGAGCTGCTCAGGCAGATCTGGGAGATCCTTTCCCGCTCCGTGCGGGAGGGGGAGCTTTTCGCGCGGGTGTCGGCGGACACCTTCGACCTGCTGCTGCACGCGGCGCCCGACGAGGAGATCGTCCGGCGGCTGACGGAGATCGGCGGGCAGATCAACCCGCCCGGACAGCGCTACACCCTCACCCTCTCCTTCGGGGTCTACCGGGTCGGCCCGCAGGAGACGGACGTCAGCCTGATGAGCGACCGCGCGAGCATCGCGCGCAAGTCGGGCAAGGACGACAGCCGCACGACGGTCGCCTTCTACGACCACGCGGTGCGCGACCGGATCCTGCGGGAGAAGCAGATCGAGGACGCGATGGCCTCGGCGCTCGAGAAGGGCGAGTTCGAGGTCTACCTCCAGCCCAAATACAGCGCCTCCACGCGGGAGATCGTCGGCGCGGAATCCCTCGTGCGCTGGAACCGCCCGGGGGTGGGGCTGGTGCCGCCCAACGATTTCATCCCCCTCTTTGAGCGGGACGGGTTCGTCGTCCAGATCGACGCGTTCGTGCTGCGGGAGACCTGCCGCATGCTCCGCGGATGGGCGGACGAGGGCCTGCCCGAGATCCCGGTGTCGGTCAACGTCTCCCGCGTCAACCTGCACGACCCCGGCTTTGTCGGCAAGGTGTGCGCCGCCGCGCGGGAGTACGGGGTGCCCCCCGGGCTGATCGAGCTGGAGATCACCGAGACGAGCGTGCTCGACTTCGAGAACATCGGGCGGCTGACCGGCATCATCGGGGAGCTGCACGACGCGGGCTTTTTGGTATCGATGGACGACTTCGGCAGCGGCTACTCCTCCCTCAACCTGCTGCGGCGGCTGCCGGTCGACGTGCTCAAGCTCGACCGGGCGTTCTTCGCGGGGGACGCGGACAACGCCCGCGGGCGCACGGTGATCGCCGAGGTGGCCGACCTCGCCCGCAAGCTGGACATCCAGGTGGTGGCCGAGGGGGTCGAGACGGCCGGGCAGGTGGACTTTCTCACCTCGATCGGGTGCGACGTGGTGCAGGGCTACTATTTCGCCCGGCCGATGCCCGCCGGGGAGTTTGAACGGCTGCGGCGCCCGCAAAATAAGAACGACTGAATCGGACGGGCCCCGCCGCATGGCGGCGGGGCCCGTCCTTTTTTTGCTTTTTTCGACAGAATCGCCAAAAGGATCGGGCGCGGGGCCCGTTTTCTCAAATCTTTCCTGAAAAGTCAGGATTTCGCCGTTTGCGCAAATTGACTGTTCGCTGAATTCGTGTTAAGATGAGGCATAGCAAACTATACTAATATGGGGCAATTTGCCCCTTCCCGGGACGGCCGTGGGTTTGCGCGGCCGCCGCCGGTCTGATCGGCCCCGCAGGGGCCGGAGTGAGGTGCTCTATATGGAACGGATTCCGGCGCGGATGACGATGGGGATCGACATCGGCTCCACCACGGTTAAAATCATCATCGTGAAGAACGGCGACGTCGTTTACCAGCAGTACGAACGCCACATGTCGCAGGTGCGGCCCAAGACGCTCGAGCTCATCCGCATGGCGAAGGACGTCATCGGCGGCGGGGAGCTCACCGTCGCGCTCTCCGGTTCGGCGGGGCTCGGGGTCGCCAAGGCGGCGGGCCTGCCCTTCATCCAGGAGGTCTTCGCCACCGGCGAGGTGGTCAAGTCCTACGCCCCCGACACCGACTGCGTGATCGAATTGGGCGGCGAGGACGCGAAGATCATCTTCTTTACCGGCGGGCTCGAGGAGCGGATGAACGGCTCCTGCGCGGGCGGCACCGGCGCCTTTATCGACCAGATGGCGACCCTGCTCGACGTGACCCCCGAACAGCTCGACACGCTGAGCCTCGGCAGCGAAAAGCTCTATACGATCGCCTCGCGGTGCGGCGTCTTCGCCAAAAGCGACATCCAGCCGCTCTTAAACCAGGGCGCCCGCAAGGAGGACATCGCCGCCTCGATCTTCAAGGCGGTCGTCGACCAGACGATCACCGGCCTCGCGCAGGGGCGGCGGATCACCGGCAAGGTGCTCTTCCTGGGCGGCCCGCTCTACTATTTCAAGGGCCTCCAGCGGGAGTTCGTCCGTTCGCTCGGCCTCTCGCATGAAAACGCCGTCTTTCCCGACATGGGCCGCTACGCGGTGGCGCTGGGAAGCGCCCTCTTCGCCGAAAAGACGGGCCAGCCGATGACCTATGAGGAGCTCGTCGGCAGGCTCGAGGCCGCGGCCAGCGAAAGCCACGCGGCGCGTTACCTCGAGCCGCTCTTCGAGAACGCGGACGACTACGCGGCGTTTTTGAACCGCCACGGGAAGGCGTCGGTCGGCCGCGCCGACCTCGACGCCTACGAGGGGGACGCCTACCTCGGCGTCGACTGCGGCAGCACGACGACCAAGCTCGTGCTGATGGCGGAGGACGGGCGCATCCTCTACGACTACTACAGCGCGAACAGGGGCAACCCCGTCGAGATCATCCGGGAGCAGCTCGTCAAGATCCGCGCCCGCTGCGGGGACCGGGTGACGGTCCGCGGCAGCGCGGCCACCGGCTACGGCGAGGACCTTGTGAAAAACGCCTTTTCGATCGACGCGGGCCTCGTCGAGACGATGGCCCACTTCAAGGCGGCGCGCTTCTTCGACCCCAGCGTCGACTTCATCCTCGACATCGGCGGGCAGGATATCAAATGCTTCAAGGTCCGCGACAACGCGATCGATTCGATCATGCTCAACGAGGCATGCTCCTCCGGGTGCGGGTCGTTTATCGGCACCTTCGCCCAGTCGATGGGCTACAGCGTCGAGGAGTTCGCCAAGCTCGGCCTCTTCGCCAGATATCCCGTCGACCTTGGCAGCCGCTGCACCGTTTTCATGAACTCGTCGGTCAAGCAGGCGCAGAAGGAGGGCGCGGGCGTCGAGGATATTTCCGCGGGAATATCCATTTCGGTCGTCAAGAACGCGATTTACAAGGTCATCCGCGCCCACTCCGCCGAGGAGCTCGGGCAGAGCATCGTCGTGCAGGGGGGCACCTTCTTAAACGACGCGGTGCTCCGCAGCTTTGAGCGGGAGATCGGCCACGACGTGGTGCGCCCGGCCATCGCCGGGCTGATGGGCGCCTACGGCGCCGCGCTCTACGCGCGGGAGCTGGCGCTGCCGGAGTCGTCGCTCATCTCGGCAAAGGAGCTCGAGAGCTTCCGCCACGCCTCCAAATCGGTCACCTGCGGCCTGTGCGGCAACCACTGCAACCTCACCGTCAACACCTTCGGCGGCGGCAAGAAATTCATTTCCGGCAACCGCTGCGAACGCCCGCTCGGCCGGGAGGCGGCGGAGCCGCTGCCCAACCTCTTCGCCTGGAAGCTCGAGCAGCTTGAGGCGCTCAAGCCCCTGCCCGGCAGGCGCGGCAAAATCGGCGTCCCCCTCGGACTCAACATGCTTGAGAACCTCCCCTTCTGGCACGCCTTCCTCACCGCCCTCGGCTTCGAGGTGGTGACGAGCGGCGTCTCCACCCGCGAGACCTACATCAAGGGGCAGTTTTCCATCCCGTCGGATACCGTCTGCTATCCCGCCAAGCTGATGCACGGCCACATCGCCGACCTGCTGGAACAGGGCGTCACGACGATCTTCTACCCCTGCATGACCTACAATTTTGACGAGGAGAAGGGCGACAACCACTACAACTGCCCGGTGGTCGCCTACTACCCCGAGCTGCTGCGCGCGAACGTGTCGGAGCTTTCCGAGCCGGGCGTGCACTTCCTCTACCCCCATGTGGGCATCCACCGCCCCGCCAAGTTCGCCGACAAGCTCTTTCACAACCTGCGCGCCGTCTATCCCGACCTGACGCTGCGGGAGGTGCGGGAGGCCGCCCGGACCGCCTATACCGCCTACGACGACTGGATGAAGGCGGTGAAGGCGGAGGGCCGCCGCGCGATCGCCTGGGCGCGGGAGCAGGGCAGAAAGATCGTGGTGCTCTCGGGCAGGCCCTACCACATCGACCCGGAGATCAACCACGGCATCGACCGGCTGATCGCCTCCTTCGGCATCGTGGTCGTCAGCGAGGACTGTGTGGCCGACCTGGTGGAGCCGGTGAAGGTGCACGTGCTCAACCAGTGGACCTACCATGCGCGCCTCTACAACGCCGCCAAATATGTGACCGCCCAGCCGGACATGGAGCTGGTGCAGCTGGTCTCCTTCGGGTGCGGCATCGACGCGATCACGACCGACGAGGTCCGCGACATCCTGGAGGCGGGCGGCAAGCTCTGCACCCAGCTCAAGATCGACGAGATCACCAATCTCGGCGCGGTCAGAATCCGTATCCGCAGCCTGCTCGAGGCGGTGGAAGAAAGGGAACGCAGCCATGCAGCTACAAAATGACGAACGCGTCCTCTTTACCAAAGAGATGAAGCGCGACTATACGATCCTCGTGCCCACCATGCTTCCGGTGCACTTCAAGCTGATGCTCAACATCCTGCGTGAGTACGGCTACCGGGCGGAGCTTTTGGAGAACAGCGGCCAGCGGGTGGTGGACAGCGGCCTGCGCAACGTACATAACGACACCTGTTACCCGGCGCTGCTCGTCATCGGCCAGATGATCGACGCGCTCGAATCGGGCAGGTGGGACGTGCACAAGGTGGCGCTGCTCATCACCCAGACGGGCGGCGGCTGCCGCGCGTCCAACTACATCCACCTGCTGCGCAAGGCGCTGAAAAAAAGCGGCTACGGATTCGTGCCGGTCGTCTCCCTCTCGGCCAACGGGATGGAGAAAAACCCGGGCTTTTCCCTCACGCCGATGATGCTGGACCGCATCTTTTACGCGATGACCTACGGCGACCTGCTCATGCTGCTGGCCAACCAGTGCCGTCCCTACGAGACGGAGGCGGGCGTCACCGACGCGCTCGTCGACCGCTGGGCGAACCGGCTGACCGACGAGATGAAGGGGCGCGGCCCCCTGAGCTACCGGGCGGTGCGCCGCAACTACGACGCGATCGTCGCCGACTTCGCGGCCCTCCCCCGCAAAACGGAGGAGAAGGTGCTGGTCGGCGTGGTGGGGGAGATCTATGTGAAGTTCTCCCCCCTCGGCAACAACAACCTCGAGGATTTCCTCCTCTCCGAGGGGGCGGAGGTCGTCGTGCCGGGGCTGCTCGATTTCTGCCTCTACTGCGTCTACAACCAGCTCAACGACCACAAGCTCTACGGGGCGGGCGGCTTCTGGAAGACGCTCGTCTTCCGCAAGGTCTACGACATGCTCTGCAAAAAGCAGAAGGACGTCATCGAGGCGGTCGCCCGGGAGGGCACCTTCCGGCCGGGGGGCTATTTTCCGCATACGGTGGAATTGGTCCGGGGCTATATCAGCCATGGCGTCAAAATGGGCGAGGGCTGGCTGCTGACGGCCGAAATGCTCGAGCTGATCGAGCAGGGGGTGGGCAACATCGTCTGCACCCAGCCGTTCGGCTGCCTGCCCAACCACATCGTGGGCAAGGGGATGATGCGCATCATCAAGGCGCGCAACCCCGATTCGAACATCGTGGCGGTCGACTACGACCCGGGCGCCACCAAGATCAACCAGGAGAACCGCATCAAGCTGATGCTGGCCAACGCCGCCTCGATCGCCGGGCAGCACGCGGCGGCGTTGGCCAGCATCAGCTTGAT
>NZ_DBMDHH010000071.1:0-11806 GCF_057433415.1 Anaerotruncus sp.
AGACCTGCGCGGCGGCCTGCTCGCCGCCGCCCCCGTAGTAGCCCATATAGCGCATCGACATGCCGCTGTTGTCCCCGCCGAAGGAGAAGTTGAAGTAGTTCATCAAAAAGGAGATGAAATAGCTGAGGATGACGCCGATGATGCCGCCGACAAAGCCGATGACCCCGGCTTCCATCAGGAAGACGGAGCGGATGTTCTTGACCTTGCAGCCGAGCACCTTCATGACGCCGATTTCGCGGGTCCGCTCATAGATCGACATGATCATCGTATTGGTGATACCGATAGCCGCGACGAGCAGGGAGATGCCGCCCAGTCCGCCCAGGAACATCTGCTGCTGGCGGGCCTGCTCCTGCATCGGCTTGCGCACGTCCTCGGCCGAGTTCGTCTCGAAGCCCATCGCCTTGATGGCCTCCTGAACCGGCTCGACATCCTCCATCGTGGCGACCTTGACGGTGACGTTGCTGTAGCCCTTGTTGTTGCGGGTGCTGGTCTTGATCTTGTTGACGCGGTTGTATTCCGCCTCGAGCCACTTGATGTCCTCGATGTCCATGATGATGCCCTGCGAGGTCTCCCAGCCCTTGTCGTAGTCCTGCTTGACCCGCCCGACCGGCTTGATCTCGCGGGAGAACTGGGTGCTGTCGGGATCGTCCTCGTCCTGCTTGTTGCTGCGCAGGATGAGCTCGTCGTTCATGATGTCGACGAACGGCTTCTGCTTGAGCTCGCCGTTTTCATCCGTTTCGGGCCAGCGGTAGTTGTCGAATTTTTTCTTGTTGTCCTGGAAGCTGTAGCCGGTGTATTCGCCGACCACCACATAGATCGGTTTTTTCTTTTCGGTCTGCGGCCCCGTGGGATATTCCCCCTCGAGCAGCGTGTAGCCCATTTTGGGCATGGCTTTGGCATACATGCCGGTGATGTCCCACAGCTCCATCTGGTAGCGGTCGTCCTTGCCCGCATAGATGCGCGCCTGGAGGCCGGGGGAATAGATGGGGGTCGCGACCTCGACGCCGGGGAGGTTCTGCATCTGCTCGACCGCCTTGTCGTCCATGACGGCGGCGTCGCCCTCGCCCATCCCGCTGTAGCGGTAGTTGTAGACGCTGATGGTGGTGAGGCGGCTGCCCATCTGCGCGAGGGTGTTTTCGAGTTGGAGGTTCATGCCGAGGCCGAGGGAGATCATGACGACGATCGCGCAGGTGCCGACCACCACGCCGACCACGGTGAGGATGGAACGCATCTTTCGGCGGAAGAGATTTCCAAAGCACATGGAAATCATATCAGATATCTTCATCGTCGTCCTCCAGGAAGGCCTCGTCCTCCTTACGGCGCGCGAGCATGAGCCTGATCAGGAAGGCCGCGAAGATCATGAGCACCACGCCGCCGACCATCCAGCCCCAGACGGGAATCGTCTGGTACCAGGGCGTCTCCTCGGGGATCTCGTCCATCGGGTTCATCGCGTCCATGCCGTCGTCGGAGGGCATCGAGAAGGAGATCGCGGTCGTCGTGAAGGGCTCGCGGATCTCGGTGACGTGCATGTTCGCGTCCTCGTAGGTGATGATGATCTCGCCCTTGACCTCGCCGCCCTCCAGGGCGCCGAGCTGGAAATCGGCGGAATCCTCCTTGCCGGCCTCGATGTTGCCGATGAACTGGCGCTGGCCGGGCTGGGCGATGTTGCCGGCGATTTCGGCGGAGACGTTGTAGATGGGGGATTTCCCCTTGTTGACAAAGGAGACCTCGATGCTCGTGTCGTCCCCGACATAGAGTTCGGAGGGGACCTCGACGGGGTTGAGGGTGAAGCGGTCGAGCTGGGTGACGGGGATGCTGATCTCCTGCTCGGAGGTCAGCTGCTTGCGCGCCTCGTCGATGACCGCCTCATAGGCAAAGTCGAGCTTGATCGCGTGAGAGATCGGTTCCGCGCCCGGCTTGACCGACAGCGCGATCGTGCGCTCGATCGACGACTCGCGCGACATCTTTTCAAGGTAGATGGTGTTGGAGGAGCCCTTGAGGGTGAACGCCTCGGGCACCGTGATCTTGATGACGATGTTGTCGATCGGGAGCTTTTTGCTCGTGTTGGTAAAACGCAGCTTGAGGGAGAAGTCGCTGGCCGCGGCCACGCTCGCGCCGCCGTAGTCGAACTCCGACACGATCAGCGTCGGAGTGGGCGGCGCGATATCCGGGCGGCTGGAGGAGTCGTCGTCATCGTCGTCGTTCTTGTTGTGTTCCCGCTCGCTCGAGGGGGATTTCACCTTGAGCTCGTTGAGCTCCTTGCTGAAATCGGTCATGCCGATGCCCCATTCGGGCGGGTAGGAGACTGAGAGGCGCAGGGTCTTGCTCTCCCCGGTGTATCGAACGCTTGTATATGTAACCGTGTAATAGACAGAGTCATTCTTTCCCTCCTTGAATACAAACGAGGGTTCGGAATTCGATTTAAAGTTTTCCGAATTGAGGCTGGCAAAAAAGTTTTTGTTTCGCACTTCATCGCTGTCGCCTTCGCCGCCGGAAAGGTCCTTGTAGTCCTTGTAGCTGAACCGGGTGTCGACGATGGTGATGACCATTCGATCAACGGTTTGACCGCTGGACACTTCCTGTTTACGCTCTCCGCCAAGCCAGAACTCGACGCCTTGGATGCTGTACTCATTCGGCGAGGAATCCTGTTCGTCATTTTTATCGCCGGTGTCGGTCCCTTCCCCTGTTTTGGGTTCGTTCGCGGCGGCAAGCATGCGGCTGCCCGCCCGGGAGGAGGAGAGCACCGCGTCGGGTTCCTCCTTCGGCGCCTGGGATTCCACCTGCGTGGTGGTGCCGGCGGTATCGCCCTCCTCTGCGTAGACGGTCGTGCCCCGGAAAAGCGTGGCAAAGGAGATGCCCGCCGCCGAAAAGAGGAAGATCACGGCGAGCACGAGGGAGATCACGCGGCTGGAAAGATGGTTCATATCGGCAGTTCTCCTTTTTCTTCTTCAGCGGCCGCCGGGGCGGGCGGCGGAGCACAGGGCGCGTCCCCGTCGTCCGGAAGGATCAGCGGCTCGTCGTCGGGCGGCAGGGGGAGCTCCTCCTCCTCGGCCGGGATGGGCCCTTCCGGGAGCTTTGGCTCCTCGGGAAGCACCGATTCGGGCGGCAGGGAATCCGCGTCGGCGGTCCCGTCGTAGATCGGCGTATGGGTGACGTCCGAGGTGATCGCGCCGTCGATCAGGGTGATGACCCGGTCGGCGTAGTCGGCGATCTCGGGGTCGTGGGTAACGATGATGAGCGTCTGCTGGTACCGGCGAGCGAACCGGACCATCATGCGCATGACGTCGATGGTCGTCCGGGTGTCGAGGTTGCCGGTCGGCTCGTCCGCGAAAACCACCTTCGGCCGCGAGACGAACGCGCGCGCGATGCCCACGCGCTGCTGCTGGCCGCCCGACATCTGGGTGGGCCTGTGGTGGGCGCGCTTTTTGAGCCCCACCGCGGCGAGCATCGCCATCGACGCCTTGTTGCGCTTCGATTTGGAGACCCCCTTGAAGATCATCGGCAGGGAGACGTTTTCGAGCGCGGTCATGGTTGGCAGGAGGTTATAGGACTGGAAGACAAAGCCCAAAAACCGCTGCCGGAAGATCGCGAGCTGGTTTTCCGACAGGCGGGAAATGTTGGTCTTTCCAATATATACCGAGCCGCGGGTAGGCTTTTCAAGCCCCGCGAGCTGGTTGAGCAGGGTGGATTTACCGGAACCGGAGGTCCCGACGATGCAGACGACCTGCCCCTTTAAAATTTCCAGGTTGATGTCCGCGAGGGCGACGACTTTTTCATCGCCGATGCGGTAGACCTTGCGCAGATGGCGCACGCTGATCATGGGTTTCGGGCCGTTTTTGGCCCGCGCGGCGGTTTCCAAAGTGCCACCCCCTTCCGGCATACCGATCAATAGGTGCGGCTTTTTCCGCGATTTACTGCAACAAATTCACACTGCCGTCAACGCGGCTTCACCGGGGCAACACAATCGGCGCGGGAGAATCCGGTTGTACCCGCCCAAAAACTGTGATACAATATCCGGAGAGCCGGCGAATTCAACGGAAAATACAGGATGAGTATAGCATAGATTGTCCGAAATGCAAAGGGGTGGGCGGATGCCGCGGAAGAACGACCTGGTGACGCTCGACGTCACCGATATGACCCATGAAGGCAGCGGCGTCGGGCATTTGGACGGCATGGCGGTTTTCGTGCCCGCCTCGGCGGTGGGGGACCGGCTGCTGGTGCGGCTGGTCAAGGTCAACAAGACCCACTGCTTCGGGAAGATCGAGCAGGTTTTGACCCCCTCGCCCGACCGCGTCCTCCCCGACTGCCCGGTGAGCCGCCGGTGCGGCGGCTGCGTCTTCCGGCACGTCTCCTACGAGGCGGAGCTGCGCTACAAGCAGGCCTTCGTCCAGCAGAACCTGCGCCGCATCGGCGGGATCGAACTGCAAGTGGAGCCGATCCTGCCGTCGCCCCGGACGGAGGGCTACCGCAACAAGGCGCAGTACCCCGTCCGGATGCAGAAGGGGAAGCTTGCGGCGGGCTTTTTCGCGCCGCGCACCCATGAGGTGATCGACTGCCACGACTGCCGCCTCCAGCCGCCCGGCTTCGCGCGGATTTTGGAGACGGTGCTCGGCTACCTGCGGGACTGCCGCGTCCCCGTCTATGACGAGGCCGCGGGCGGCGGGCTGCTGCGCCACGTCTACCTGCGCGCCGGGCAGCGTTCGGGCGAGACGATGGTCTGCCTCGTCGTCAACGGCGACCGCCTCCCGCACGAGCGGGAGCTGGTCGAGCGCCTGCGCGCCTGCGACCCGCGGATCGTATCGATCGTCCTCAACGTCAACGACCGCCCGACCAACGTCATCCTCGGGCGGGAGACCCGCGTCCTCTATGGGAAGGGACAGATCAGCGACGTGCTCTGCGGGGTGGAGTTCGACCTCTCCCCCCAGTCCTTCTACCAGGTGAACAGCCCCGGCGCCGAACGGCTTTACGGCGTGGCCGCCGATTTCGCCGCGCTCACCGGGGAGGAGACGGTGATCGACCTCTACTGCGGCGCGGGCACGATCGGGCTCTCGCTGGCGGGCCGCTGCAAAGAGGTGATCGGCGTCGAGGTCGTGCCGCAGGCGGTGGAAAACGCGGTCGCCAACGCGCGCCGCGCGGGCATTTCCAACGCGCGCTTCTTCTGCGCCGACGCGGCGGAAGCCGCCGCGCGCCTTTCGCGGGAGGGGATCCGCCCCGGCGTGGTCATCCTCGACCCGCCGCGCAAGGGCTGCGAGGAGGCGGTGCTCGAATCGGTCGCGCGGATGGCTCCCGGGCGGGTCGTCATGGTCTCCTGCAACAGCGCCACGATGGCCCGCGACTGCGCCGTGTTCGCCCGCCTCGGGTATGAGACGGTCCGCTGCCGGCCGGTCGACATGTTCCCGCGCACCGCGCACGTGGAGGCGGTGGTGCTGCTGGTAAAAGCGGAGACCTGACCCGTGTTTCATGGCCCGGGTTTGACGCGCTGTTCCCAAAGGCGGATATGGCGCTTTATGGGGCGGGGATCGTCCTTTACCACGGGGGACCCGGGGACGGCGCCCCCGGACACACAGATTAAATGGCCGACGCGCGCCGGAGCGGCGGCGTTGGAGATCGGACGGTGAACGCGGTGAAATCGTCGCCCAGCGTCCTGGAACGCCTCTACGGGGGCATCGAGGACAATCGAATACTCACGTCGGTCCGCCGGGGAATGGTGCTCGCCATTCCGGAAATCCTGGTGGGCTCCTTTGCGCTGCTGCTTCTGAGCCTCCCGGTTGGCGGCTGGCAGACGCTGCTCGACGGGCTGTGGAGCGGGTCTCTCCGGCTGCTGCTGACGGTGGTGCGCGACGCGACGCTCGGCGTCATCTCGCTGATCATGCTGCTGACGATCAGCTACAGCTACGAGGAGGAGACGCCCGCCGGACACCGGGGGACCCTCCCCTTCGTCAGCCTCTGCGCCTACCTCGCGTTCACCTACGGGCCGGAGGGCTTTGCCTTCGCGGCCTTTGAGAGCTCGCGGCTGTTCGGCGCGATCGTGGTGACGATCGCCAGCTGCGCGCTTTTCACTCTGCTGTCCGAGCGGTTTTCCATCCGGATGCGCTCCTACACCGACGGCTCGGACTCCGCCTTCCAGCGGTCGATCTCCGCGATCGTGCCCGCCTGCCTGGTGATCGGCCTCTTCGCCCTGCTGGGCGTCCTGCTCACCCGCGCGCTGGGGGGCGCCGATTACTCGGTGGCGTTTTCCGGCTGGTTCGAGGGGCTCTTCCTGCGGATGGGGCGCGGGCTGGACAGCGGGCTGCTCTTCATCCTGCTGATGCATCTGATGTGGTTCTTCGGCATCCACGGGAGCAACGTGCTCGACGGGGTCGCGCACGAGGTCTTCCGCGCGGGCATGGACGTGAACCTTGCCCGGCTCGCGTCCGGGCAGGCCCCCACCGAGATCGCCACCAAGACCTTTTTCGACACCTTCGTGCTCTTTGGCGGCTGCGGGACGCTGCTCTGCCTGGTCGTCGCCATCTTCCTGTGCGACAGGCGCAAAAACGTCCGCGGGCTCTCCAAGATGGCGCTTGTGCCGGTGCTCTTCAACATCAACGAGCTGATAATGTTCGGCGTCCCCATCGTGCTCAACCCCATCTACCTGGTGCCCTTCCTCTGCACGCCGCTCGTGCTGACGGTCATCAGCTATCTGGCGACGCTGGCGGGGCTGGTGCCTGTCGCGATCCACACGGTCGAATGGACGACCCCGATCTTTTTGAGCGGCTACGCCGCGACCGGGTCGGTCGCGGGGAGCCTGCTCCAGCTGGTGAACCTCGCGGTCGGCGTGGGCATCTACCTGCCCTTTGTGCGCCTCGCGCAGGCCCGCCAGCTGCGGTCGCTGGAAAAGCAGATGGAGCGGCTGGCCGGGGAGGTCCGGGCCTGCGAGGCGGCGGGCGAACGCCCGGCGCTGCTGGCGCGCGGCGGCCAGCTCGGCTCGATGGCGAAGCTGCTGGCGGAGGATCTGCGCTACGCGCTGCGCAGCGGGGGCGTGCAGCTCCACTACCAGCCCCAGACCGACGCGCGGGGGCGCGTGTGGGGCGCGGAGGCGCTGCTGCGCTGGGAGCATGGGCCGGGCGGGTTCGTCTACCCGCCGCTCGCGGTCGCGCTGGCGGCGGAGGGCGGCTTCGCGGACGAGCTGGCCGCGTTCGTCGTGGACACGGCCTGCCGCGACCTGGCGGCGCTCAGCGAATGGAGCTGCCGGGAGCTGGAGATCTCCTGCAACCTGACCGCCGGGCAGCTGACAGCGCCCGGCGCGCCGGAGCTCGTGAAAAAGGCGATCGAACGCTACCACATCCCGCCGGGGAGGCTCGGCGTGGAGCTGACCGAACAGGACGCGCTGTCCGGCGCGCCGCAGATGACCGAACGGCTCGCGGCGCTGCGGGAGACGGGCGCGCGGATCATCATGGACGATTTCGGCATGGGGCACAATTCGATGCTCTACCTCCAGGACAGCCAGTTCGACATGGTCAAGCTCGACGGCTCGCTCGTGCGGGAAATGACGGACAATCCCCGCACCGGGGAGATCATTTCCACAATCGTGCGGCTGTCCGAATCGCTCGGCTTCCGCGTGGTGGCGGAGTATGTGGAGACGCCCGCGCAGCTTGAGGCGCTCGGCGCGCTCGGGTGCAGATATTACCAGGGGTACCTCTTCAGCCCCGCGATCCCGCTTTCCGAGCTGAAGAAGTACATCCGGGAGCACTGAACGCGGCGGGGCCGCCCGGAAATTCGGCGGAGGGCCTTTTGTTCGGGGGAAAGGTATGGTATACTTTTTTCGGTATAATCCACGGGAGGAAAGGGCGGTGAAGGAATGCTGGTGTATCTGGCCGCGCTCGACAGCGAGCGGGAGCGGACGAAGTTTGAACAGGTCTACCTGACCTACCGCCAGGTGATGTTCTATACGGCGAACAGCATCCTGCACGACCCGCAGCTCGCCGAGGACGCGGTGCACCAGGCTTTCCTGCGCATCCTCGACCACATGCAAAATATTGGCGAGGTGGAGTGTCCCCAAACCAAAAGCTTTGTGGTTATAATTGTAAGGAACATTTCGATCAACCTCTATAACAGCCGCAAGAAAAAGGCGGTGGTCTCGTTCGACGAGCTCGAAAACTGGACGGCGGATACCGCCGCGGTCCCGGTGGACGAGGTGGAGTCGCGCGAGGGCTACATGCACCTGATGGACCTGATCGACCGGCTGCCGGAGGGTTACAGAAGCGTGCTGATGCTGAAATACGACAACGGCTTTTCGACGGGTGAAATCGCCTCGATGCTGAACCTGAGCGAGGAAAACGTCAAAAAGCGGCTTCAGCGCGCAAAAAAGAAATTGGAGCAGGAGCTCCTGACGGAGGAGGTGAACATATGACAGAGCTTCATGACGACCTGCTGGAAAAGGCTTTCGGCGAGGCGCGCGAACGAATGCTCGCGCGGCTTCCGGACGACGCAAAGCTCGATCATGTGTTCTCCGGAGAATTTGAGGAACGGATGCGGCGGATGATCCGGGCGGAGAAACGCAGCCCGTGGCAGCGGCGGATGACCGCGTTTGCGCGCCGCGCCGCGGTGATCGTGGTGGCGGCCGTGGTCGGCTTTTCCGCCTGCGTTTTGAGCGTCGACGCGTGGAAGCAGGGCCTCTTCAAGATGGTGGAGGAGAAGTTCCCCGAGTACTCGAGCATCACCTACGAGCCGGTCGACGGCGCCGCCGGCGTGGCGGAGTTCACCCTCGCCGAGTACCAGCCCGCCTACCTGCCGGACGGATTCCGCCTCACCGAGCAGATGCTCGCCGACAGCATCAACTGGTCGACCTACACCAACGCGGAGGGGGATATGATCTCCTTCCAGCAGTCGATCCTCGGCAGCGGGACGATGGCGATCAACACCGAGGGCTCCCAGCTCGAGGAGTTCGACCTGGGCGGCGAGACCGCCTATAAAATGGATAACCGCGGCAGCCAGTTCGTGCTGTGGAACGACAACCAGTATTCCTATATGGTGCTCACCAACGATATGACCCTCGACGAGGCGGTGCGGATCGCCGCGTCGATCCGGCTCTACCCGCCCGACGCGCCCCATCCGCCCCACCTGCCGGTCGACCAGGGGCTGCTTCCCGACCCCTACACGCCCGAGGAGGCTGCGGAGAACGGGGACGTGGTGATCAGCGGCGGCGGGATCGAAAACGTGCAGGCGCTCGAGGCGCTCTTGAACGCGCAGCAGGCCAGCCCCGCGCAGTGGACGCAGCTCATCATCCGCGTGACGGATTTCGACCGGGGCGGCCCGATCATCCGCGACCTCTATTTTGACGGCTTCCGCGTCCACTGCGACGAGGACAACACCCGTACCGAGGGCCAGGAAAAGAACACCTACAGCGGCTACACCTACGCGAAGCTGGTCAGGGAGACGCAGGACGGCGTCACGGTCGTCTACGGCATCGACGACTATACCGGCGACCGGGTGGAGCTGATCCGCTACGACGAGACGAAATAGGCTTCCCACATCAGAGAGCGGCGTTTTGCCGGGGGAGGACAACAGGATGAAGCTTTTACGGAAATTTTCAGGAGCAGCGCTTGCGCTGCTCCTGCTTGTATCCGCGGGACTGCCCGCGTCGGCGCTGCTCAAATCGTCGCCCGCGCGGCAGGAGCTCCCGGAGCTGACGCTGGCCTACGGCGCGGAGCGCGCCACGGCGGCGACCGGCGGTTATGAGTGGGACTATGGGGACGGCTCGAAGGAGATTGCGGATGCGCCGCACCCGCTCGACGAGGGCTACCGGATGCCGATCCTGCTGCGGCGCGTGAGCGTCGGGCGGATCGACCTGTCCTTCGGCCTGCGTCCCGACCGGGTCACCGTCAGCCGCTGGGACCTCTCCGACCGCGGGAATTTTGGCGCGGAGCCCCAGACGCAGACGCTGCGCGACCTGAGGATCGAGGTCCCCGGCACGGGGTCCTATATCTATGAGGTCGCGGCCGAGTGGGAGCAGGGGAGCGCTTCCTATGCCTTTGAGTTCGGCCTCGCTTCGGACAGCACCCGCATGGCGCTCTCCGACCTGCCGGAGGAGTATCCGGCCGAGACGGCGCTCGCCAACGGGGACGTCGTCTCGCGTGAAGGCGCATCCGCGCTGGGCAACCGCGAAAAGCTCGACACCTTCCTTTCGGGGGTGGAGAGCAGGACGCCGGCCTCGGTGCGCGTCGCTTCCTACGGGGAAGCGGGCGGGCCGATCGTCTACGACCTCGCTTACGACGGAAAGGAAATCCTCTGCACGGTCGACCGCACACGCGACGGGAGCCTTGCGGACGACCTGCGCGGGATCACCGAGCGGGTCTATGCCTCGGCGGCCATCGAGTGGGAGCACAGCGTCGATTCGGGCGGCAGCACCGCCTACCTGCGCCTGTCCGGCGCGTCGGGAGGAAAGCTGACGGTGGCGCGGTTCATCCCCATCGAGATGGCGGCGGAGGAGGAGAGCTGCCCCGAAGGGACCGAGAAGCTCTCTGTTTTGATCCGGAACAACACGGGGGACGAGGCGAGCTTCGACGCGGTGTTCGCGCTCGAGGCGTACCTGAAGGACAAATGGACCGCGGTCCCCTTCGACGGGGCGTTCGACGACTGGGCGGGCGTCCTGCCCGCTGGGAGCGAAGCCTCCTGCGAGGTGGACCTCTCCCAGGTGGGGGAGACGCTCGTCCCGGCGCGGTACCGCGTCGTCAAGCTCCTGCGCTGCGGCAACCGCAGCCTGCGGGTGTCCGCGCCCTTCACGGTCACCGAGCCCGCCGACCGGCTGGCGCTTGAAAAACCGATGGAGATCGGCATCATGATCGGCAACGGCAAGCAGATGACCGCCGCGACGCTGACCCGGCGCGGCCGGTATGAGGAGGTCTCGCCCGTCACCTACGTGATGAGCGAGCTGGGGCGGTTCCGCCCGGTGCCCGCCGACTGGCGGCTGGGCGGCGCGGCCGAGACGGACGGCGCGAGCCTTACCCTCTCCTATGCGGACGGCTCGGAGGTGAAGCTCTACCTCGACCCCAACACGGACCGCCTGCGCGACGGGCAGGACCCGCAGCCGCTGACGCTGCTCTCACTCGGCGGAAAGAACTACTACTCGGACGGGGAGGCGTACGCCCGGATCCGGAAATGCGCGGCCGCCGTGGGCGGAAAGGCGCAGCTCCAATAACCCAAAGCGGACGGGCCGCCCGGCTGACGCCGGGCGGCTTTTCGATTGGATTTTCCCACCGCGCTGTGGTAGAATAGTGGGGAAACCAAAAAGGAGGCGCGGTATGAAACGGACGGTTTATTACGGCGGGGACATTCTCACGCTCGAAGGCGGCGGACGCGCCGAGGCGTTGCTTGTGGAGGACGGGGTCATCCGGGAGCTGGGGACGAAGGAGGCGCTGCTGGCCTCCTTCCCGGGCGCGGAGCGCGCGGACCTGCGGGGACGCACGTTGATGCCCTCCTTCATCGACCCGCACAGCCACATCACCTCCTGCGCGCAGACCTTCGGACTCGTATCCCTCGAGGGGTGCCGGGAGATCGCGGAGGTGGTCAAACGGATCGCGGACTACCGGGAAAAGGGCCGGGTGAAGCCGGGCGAATGGATCTGCGGGTTCGGCTACGACCACAACGACCTGAAGGAGCGCCGCCACCCCGGCCGGGAGGCGCTCGACCGCGCCGCCCCGGACAATCCCGTGCTGATCTCCCACGCGTCGGGACATATGGGGGCGGTCAATTCGGCGGCGCTCCGGGAGATGGGGATCACCGCGGACACCCCCGAATTGACCGCCCCCATATGTCCCGACGCGTGGGA
>NZ_DBMDHH010000072.1:0-11447 GCF_057433415.1 Anaerotruncus sp.
CGCTCGCGCGGGAGGCGCTCGGCATCCCGGAGGGGGCCTCCGTGACCCCCGGGATCATCGCCCGGCTGTTGCTCGCGGGCTACGGGAGGTTTTCCCCCACCGTGCTGCTCAACCAGGCGGACACCCCCGCCCTGCGGGAACAGGGGGAGCAGGCCGCCGCCCTGCTCCGTGCGGGCGGCGTTGAAAAAGTACTCATTCTTTCACTCAGACAGGAGGCGGAAATCACATGCTGATCTTCATCAAGGGCGCGGGCGACCTCGCCACCGGCGTGGCCTGGCGGCTGCACAATTGCGGCTTCCAGGTCGTCATGACCGACATCGCCCGTCCCACCGCCGTGCGCTGCACCGTCGCGTTTTCCCGCGCGGTCTATGAGGGCGCGGCCGAGATTGAAGGGGTGACGGCGCGGCTCGCGCGCGACCCCGCCGACGCGCTGCGGATCACCGGGGAGGGCGAAATCGCGGTGCTCGTCGACCCCGAGGCGGCCGCGATCGAAACGCTGCGCCCCCCCGTCGTCATCGACGCGGTGCTCGCCAAGCGCAACCTCGGCACCAGAATCACCGACGCGCCCGTTGTGATCGCGCTCGGCCCCGGCTTCACCGCCGGCGCGGACTGCCACGCGGTCGTCGAGACCAAGCGGGGGCACTATCTCGGCCGCGTGATCTACGCGGGAAGCGCGATCGCCAACACCGGCGTGCCCGGCGACATCGGCGGCTACACCTCCGAGCGGATCATCCGCGCGCCCGCCGACGGCCCCTTCGCCCCCGCGGCAAGGATCGGGCAGCTCGTGCGTGCGGGCGACGTCGTCGCGCGCGTGGAGGGGGAACCGGTGCGCGCCCTGATCGACGGGGTCGTGCGCGGCATGCTGCCCGAGGGGACCCCGGTGACGTGCGGGATGAAGTCGGGCGACATCGACCCGCGCGGCATCGTGGAATACTGCCACACCATTTCTGACAAGGCGCGCGCCATCGCGGGCGGCGCGCTGGAGGCGGTCCTGCACCTGAGGGGAGGGGTCCTGTGAACCGGGTATTTTTCCGCACGCTCGCCGACATCCTCGACGCGGGCGGCAGCGCCGACCTGCTGACCATCCTCGCGGGGGAACGGGAGGGACGCGCGCTCACCGCCCAGAAGGCGCTCGTGACGGCGGACGGCCTCGTCCCCTATGACGAGGGGCTGCGCGGGCTGTGGGAGGAGCTGACGGCCGCCCTGCCGGGCGGAGACCGGCCGCTCTCCGCCGAGGTCCTCGGCGTGCGCCTGCTCGCCGAGCGGCTGAGCGCGCGGCGTCAGCTCATCATCTGCGGCGGCGGGCACATCGCGAAGCCTCTGGCGGAGATCGGTTCCCTGCTCGACTTTGACGTGACGGTGATCGACGACCGGGAGGAGTTCGCCAACCGCGAGCGGTTCCCGCGCGCCAGCCAGGTGCTCTGCATGCCCTTCGTGCAGGCGATGGAGTCGGTCCCCTACACCGACGGCAGCTACTTCGTCATCATCACCCGGGGGCACGCGGACGACCGCCTCTGCCTCGAACGCATCCTCCCCCGCCGCTTCGCCTACTGCGGCATGATCGGCAGCCGTAAAAAGGTCGCCGTGGTCATGGAGCAGATGGAGCGGGAGGGGTATACCAGGGAACAGCTCGCGCGGGTCCATTCCCCGATCGGTCTGCGCATCGGGGCCGAAACCCCCGCCGAGATCGCCGTGTGCATCGCGGCCGAGATCATCCAGGTGGGCAGCGGGCTGTCGGCGGGCAGCGTCAGCCGCGAGGGACTCGAACGCCTCGCGCGGGGGGAACCGATGATGCTCGCCACCATCATCGAGAAGCGCGGCTCCGCGCCGCGCGGCTCCGGCTCCAAGCTGCTGGCCGACGGAAAGGGCGCGCTCTACGGCACGATCGGCGGCGGCGCCGCCGAGGCGCGGGTGGTCGCCTCCGCGCCCGAGGTCCTCGCGTCGGGCGCACCGCGCGTCGTCCTCTGCGACATGACCAACAACGACGCGCGCCAGGCGGGCATGGTGTGCGGCGGCACCGTCGAGGTGCTGCTCGACCCCATCCTCTGACCGCTTTCCATCGCCGGGACACAACAATAACATCCGCAGCAGGGCCGCGCTCGGGGCGAAATGCCGCGAGGCCTGGCCCGAGGTGTGCTCCAGCTGCCCGCCGGACGGGCTGGGGGAGGGCGCGTCCAGCCATCCCGTCTGCTGCGATCCCCTGCCGAAGGGCAACGTGGACGTCACCGCTTGAACGGAAAAACAATCAAAAAAACAGCCGCCTCCGGGCGGCTGTTTTTCTTATTCCTGTTCGGTCTTTTCCGGTTCCTCAACCGGCTTCCAGTCCCTCAGCGCGTTGAGCGTCGAAGATACCACGCGCAGAAAAAGGGACTTCCGCCACGGCTCCATGGTGCTGCTGATCCCCCGCAGGTGGCGGAATTCATCGTACTGCTCGGGGAGGATGTCCACCTCGTCTATCCGGAAGAGCTCCGCCGGAGAAAGCCCCAGCGCCATGGCGATGCTGTCGAGCGATTCGATCGACGGGTTGGCGACCATCCGTTCGATCCTGCTGATGTAGGACGCGCTGGTATAAGCCTTCGACGCCAGTTCCTCCTGCGTCAGGCCGCGCTGCTGTCTGTAGAATTTGAGGTTCTTTGCTACGATTTCAATCGTTCTCAAAGCACTCCCTCCATACCTTTATCATAAGCAGGTATGAAATATTTTCCAATGGCCTCATAGTCCTAGCCGGATTCTCCTGATTTTCCAATCGTTTTTTACCGTTTCGTGACGCCTTTTTTATTTTAATGTATAGTGCACTATATTTCAATAAACGGATCTGTGCAAATTTCAAAAATATTTTCGTCTAAAATGCCGATTCCCTGTTACGATCAGTAAACATTGTAATAATGTTCTATAATTGCTATAATATTGAAGGGGTCGGTCTCATGGCTTACAACGAAGCGAGCAAAAACGCCACGATGAAATACCAGCGGGAGAATCTGGAACAGATCCGCTTCTGGGCGCCCAAGGGTTATAAGGACAAAATCAAAGCTCATGCCGCGGGCCGCGGCATGAGCATGGCGGAGTATCTCAAAAAACTGATCGACGAGGATATGCATCATGAACCGTAAAGTCATCCAGGCCTTCTGGGTCGTCGCGATCCTGCTGCTCGCCGCCAGCTTCTTCGTTGCCGGCGTCCCCGGCTCGGTCCTGACGGTCGGCGCGATAGCCTTCGCCATCGCCGCGCTTGTCGTCACCCTCGCGGGCCGGAACAAATAGAGGCTTCATCAAACAAATCCCCGTGCGGACGAGGTGTCCGCACGGGGATTTTCATTTTGGCGGGGGCGTGTGAGAATCGAACTCACCCGGACGGCTCTGCGCCGCCCACACCGGTTTTGAAGACCGGGAGGCACACCGGCGCCCATCCGCCCCCATATCCGCGCGGCAAAACGCCGCGCGTTTTTTTGTCCGCGCAGGTAACCGGCCCGTCACTCCCGCAGGAGATGCGCGTCCCCCTCCCTGCGGGTGAAGCCGTCGGCGTCCATCCGCTCGAGCAGCGCCTGCGCGTACCGCCGGGAGGTTCCAAGCGCGTCGCGCAACCCGGAGAGCGTGACGCTTCCCCGCTCCCCGGCGACATTGCGGGCCGTTTCCCGGGCGCTCTCCCACGCCGCGCGGGTGAAGCAGAGTCCCGGCGCGGCCTCGACCAGTTCGCCCGCCTCGAGCAGCAGATCAAACACCCGCCCGGCGGGCACGGACGGCGGAAATTCCGCGAGCGCCGCCGCCCGGTCGGGCGGCGCGCAGGGCTCGCGCGCATAGAGAGCGAGCAGCTCCGCGGCGGTACGGCGATAGAGTTCCGTCCCCTCCGGCGCAAAGCCGGGCAGCGAGAGCGCGTCCCCCGCGCGGGAGACGGAGCCCTCCTCCGCGAACCACTCGGGCAGTCCGCCGGGAAACCGTTCCCGCAGCAGGTTAAGCGGCATCCCCCGGTCTAGGGGATGCGCCCCGTGATAATCCGCGAGGACGCCGAGCAGCTCCTCCCGCAGGCGGGCGAGTGTCCCGGGCGTCAGGGCGAGCAAGCCCGCGCACCGGATTTCCCCGTCCGCGAGCAGGCCCTCCCACGCGGTGGAAAATTCCGCGTCCGAGAGAAAAAAGAGCCGCTCCCGCGCCTGTTCCCGCGTCATCGGCTCTTCGGCGAGGTCGAAACGCAGGCGGCCGCGCGCGTCCGCTCCGTCGTAACATTGTAACCGTGCGAGCACGGCGCTGTCAAGCCGTCTGTGGCGGCGGGCGGGGATGTCGAGCACCACGCCGCCCCCCACCGTCTCGACGGGCGAATAGAACCGCACGACAAACCGGTCTCCCGGGCGGACCGCGACCGGCTGCTCGAGCAGCAGCTGGGCATAGCCGCTCTCGCCCGGCGCCAGGGCCTCCCGGTCGAGCAGACGCGCGCGGCAGAGGACGCAGGCGGTGCCGAGCGCGAGGTGCAGCCGCTGGTTGTGGGTGATCGCGCGGGCGGAGGCGGGGTGCGCGGCCAGCCGCACGTCGAGCAGCGCGTTTGCGCGCGCGGACGGCGCGGCCGCCAGCGCGTCGCCGCGCGCGAGCGAGCCGGGTTCCGCCCCGGCCAGGTTGACGGCGACGCGCTGGCCCGCAAAGGCGGCCGCGGCCTCGCGGCCGCAGCTTTGCAGGCCGCGCACCCGCACGCGGGCTCCGCCGGGGCTGACGGTCAGCAGGTCGCCGGGGCGCACCTGCCCGTCAAGCGCGGTCCCGGTCACGACGGCGCCGAAGCCGCGGACGGTAAACGCCCGGTCCACCGGCAGGAAAAAGGGACGGTCGATATTCCCGGGCGGGAGCTCCGCGGCTTCCTCCGCGAGCAGGGCGCGCAGCACGTCGAGGCCCTCCCCCGTTTGGGCGGAGGTCTCCACGACCGGCGCGCCCTCCAGAAAGCTGCCCCGCACAGCCTCGGCGATCTCCTCCCGCGCGAGCGCGCGGGTCTCGCCGTCCGCGAGGTCGCATCTGGACAGCACGACCACGCCGCGCGGCACGCCGAGCAGCGACAAAATGACAAGGTGCTCCCGCGTCTGGGGCATGACCCCCTCGTCCGCGGCAACCACCAGCAGCGCGAGGTCGATCCCCCCCGCGCCCGCGAGCATGTTCTTGACAAAATGCTCGTGGCCGGGCACGTCGACGATGTCGGCGTGGACCTCCCCCGGCAGTTCCATCCACGCAAAGCCGAGGTCGACCGTCAGGCCCCGGCGCTTCTCCTCCGCGAGCCGGTCGGCGTTGATGCCGGTGAGCGCGCGCACGAGCGCCGTCTTGCCGTGGTCGACGTGGCCCGCCGTGCCGATCACGATCCGCTTCACGGTCCGCACCCGGCCTTCACCGCCTCCGCCGCCGGTGCAAGCTCCTCCGGCAGCATCGTCGAAACGTCGAGCAGCAGCCTGCCCTCCGATATGCGCGCGACAACGGGGACCGGCGCGGCGCGCAGCCGCGCGGCAAGCGCGTCCGCGCCGAAAGCGCGCGCCGTCACCGCGACCGCGGATCCCTTGAGGAGCTGTCCCGGCGCGCAGCCGCCCCCCACCGGGCGTTCTGTGGGGACGACCTCGCAGGCGCAGTCCGCGCCCAGCCGCGCGATCATTCCGCAGAGTTCCTCGGCGCGCGCCCGCAGGGTTTCGGGCGGGGCGCAGAGCATCCGGAGCGCCGGGATCTCCCGCTTCGCGCGGGCCGGGTCCGCGTAACTCTCCAGCGTCGCGGCCAGCGCCGCGAGGGAGAGCTTGTCGATGCGCAGGGCGCGCGCCAGCGGGTGGCGGCGCATCCGTTCGATCAGCGTGGCCCTCCCGACGAGGATGCCCGCCTGCGGGCCGCCGAGCAGCTTGTCCCCTGAGAAGCAGACGACATCCGCGCCCTCCCGCAGTGCCTGCGGGACGGTCGGCTCGCCGGGAAAGGGGTACTCCCCCGCCTCCAGCAGCGCGCCGCTCCCCAAATCCACGACGAGCGGGATCTCCCGCCTCTTCGCGAGAGACGCGAGCTCCCCGACCGACGCCGACGCGGTGAACCCGACGACGCGGAAGTTGCTCGTATGCACCTTCAAAAGCGCGGCCACATCCCCTTCGACGCAGGCCGCCTCATAGTCCCCGGGACCGGTGCGGTTGGTGGAGCCGACCTCCCTGAGCCGGGCGCCGCTCTGCTCCAAAATGTCGTGGATGCGAAAGCCGTCCCCGATCTCCACGAGCTCCCCGCGCGATACGGCGACCTCCCGCCCGCGCGCCAGCGCGGCCAGCGCAAGCAGCACCGCCGCCGCGTTGTTGTTGACGACGAGCGCGTCCCCACACCCGCAGAGGTCCTTCAGCAGAGGCTCCACATGCGCGCCGCGGCTGCCCCGCTCCCCCGTTTCGAGGTCATATTCCAGGTCGCAGCAACCCGCCGCGTCGCCCACCGCGCTGCGGGCCGCGTCCGAGAGGGGGGCTCGGCCCACGTTGGTGTGCAGCGCCACGCCCGTTGCGTTGATGAGGCGGCGCAGGCGCGGGAAACCCGCGCTGCGCAGCCGTTCGAGAACGGCTGCGCACAGCAGGGGCGGCGGCGGCACCGCGGGGCATTCGCCCCGCAGGACCGACGCGCGCACCGCGTCGAGCTCGGCGCGCACCGCGCCGAGCGCCGCCGCCCGCCCCTGCTGCTGCGCCGCCCGGGCGAGCCCGGGCTCCCGGAGCAGCTCGTCCACCTGCGGGATCGCCCGCAGCAGCGCCGTCCTGTCCTCCATACCGCGCCCTCCTATCCATTCAGGATGCGCCCGATCGCGTCGGACGCGTAATCGATCTCTTCCTCCGTGTTCCCATACCCGAAGGAGAACCGCACCGTCCCCTGCGGGTAGGTCCCGAGCGTCCGGTGCGCGTTGGGGGCGCAGTGCAGGCCGCAGCGGGTCATGACGCCGTATTCGCTGTCGAGGCGGAAGGCGATCTCCGCGTTGTCCCGCCCGGGGAAATCGAGCGAGACGACCGCCGTGCGCCCCTCCGCCGTCCGGGGACCGGCGACGCGGATGCGTCCGTCCTCCGCCACCGCCGCGAGGAACCGCGCGGTCAGCGCCCGTTCCCGCGCGCGGATGACATCGATCCCCGTCTCCTCCAGAAAACCGAGCGCCGCGTGCAGGCCGTAGATGCCCGGCAGGTTCAAGGTCCCCGCCTCGAACCGGTCCGGCAGCAGCGCGGGCACCGTCTCGAGGTGGGAAAAGCTGCCCGTCCCGCCAGAAATGAGCGGGTCCAGCTCCTTCTCAAAGGCGTCGGTGACGAGGAATCCCCCCGTCCCCTGCGGTCCGAGCAGCCCCTTGTGCCCGGTGAACGCGAGCGCGTCGATGCCCATCGAGCCCATGTCGACGGGCTCCATCCCGGCGGTCTGCGCGCAGTCGACGATAAAGCGCAGACCATGCGCGCGACAGAACGCGCCGACCTGCGCGACCGGCTGGATGGTGCCCGCGACGTTGGACGCGTGGGTCAGGACGACGGCGCGGGTGCTGGGATGGACGAGCCCGTCGAGCGCGTCCAGACAGAGGACCCCCTCCCCGTCGCAGGGGATGCGGTCGAACGCCACACCCGTCTGTGAAAGCTGCACGAGCGGGCGCATGACCGCGTTGTGCTCCACCGCGCTCACGAGGACGTGGTCTCCGGGGCGCAGGAAGCCCTTGAGGATCATGTTGAGCGCCTCGGTGACGTTGAGGGTGAAGATGACGTTGCGCGGGTCGGGGCCGCCCAGCAGGGCGCAAAGCCGCTCACGCGCGGCAAGCACCGTCCCGGCGGCTTCGTAGGCGGAGGCGTAGCCGCCGCGGCCCACATTGCTGCCGACCCGTTCCATATACGCCACCATCGCGGACACGACCTCGGGCGGCTTGGGAAAGGAGGTCGCCGCGTGGTCGAAATATACTTTTTGCATCTCCTGGGGCCTCCTTTGCAGATTCTGGCTTCTATTGTACGCCACTTTTATCTCCCGCGCCATATATATAGACGATATCTATAAATACCGTCGGTTTATTCAAAATTGCGATTTCCATATGCCAAATATTTGTACTATAATAACAAAAGAAACGCATGCGAATCAAATCTGTTTTGAGGTGTTGGCATTGAAGGAAAAACGTAAAATCATCCTCGCCGGCGTGGTCATCGGCGTCATCGCCGCCGCGCTCGTCTGGTTCGGGAACCCCAAAAACATGGGCTTCTGCATCGCCTGCTTCATCCGCGACACCGCCGGTGCGGTCGGGATGCACCAAGCGGCGGTCGTCCAGTACATCCGCCCTGAAATCATCGGCCTCGTGCTCGGCGCGCTCATCGTCTCGGCCGTGAAGAAGGAGTTCCTCCCCCGCGGCGGCTCCTCCCCGATGACCCGCTTCGTGCTCGGCGCGTTCGTCATGATCACCGCGCTTGTCTTCCTCGGCTGCCCGCTGCGCATGGTCCTGCGGATCGCCGGCGGCGACCTCAACGCCATCGTCGGACTCGTCGGCTTCGCCATCGGCATCCTCTGCGGCGTGCAGTTCCTCAAACGCGGCTACAGCCTGAAGCGCACCTACACCCTGCCCGCCGTCGACGGCGTCTGGCTGTCGGTCGTCCAGGTCGCCCTCTTCGGCCTGCTCTGCGCCGCGCCCGCGTTCATCCTCTTCAGCGAAAAGGGCCCCGGCTCGATGCACGCCCCCATCTGGATCTCCCTCATCGCCGGGCTGGTCGTCGGCGCGCTCGCGCAGCGCACCCGGCTGTGCATGGTCGGCGGCATCCGCGACGTCCTGCTCTTTCAGGACTGGACGCTGCTCTCCGGCTTTGTGGCCATTCTTGTCGCCGCGCTCGCCGGGAACCTGGTTCTCAACGCCGTGTTCGGCGGCTACTTCAGCCTCGGCTTCATGGGCCAGCCGGTCGCCCACATCGACGGCGTCTGGAACTTCCTCTCGATGGCCGCGGTCGGGCTCGGCTCGGTCATGCTGGGCGGCTGCCCGCTCCGTCAGCTCATCCTCGCGGGCGAGGGCAACTCCGATTCCGCCGTCACCGTCGCCGGCTATTTCGTCGGCGCGGTGTTCGCGCACAATTTCGGCCTCGCCTCCGCCGCCACCGCCGTGGCCGAGGACGGCGCCATCACCGGCGGCCCCACCGCCGCGGGGAAACTCTTTACCGTCATCGCACTCATCGTCCTGTTCGTCGTCGCCTTCCTCAATACGAAAGCCACGGCCGCAGCAGGCGTAAAAGAGCCCCAGCGGGCATAGAAGGAGGAATCATCATGGCACAGACCATCGACGCGCGCGGGCTCTCCTGCCCGCAGCCGGTCGTCCTGACAAAAAACGCGCTTGACAAGGCCCCCTCCTCCTGCGAGGTGCTGGTGGACAATCCCACTGCGCGGGAGAACGTCACCCGTTACGCCGAACGCGCGGGCTACCGCGTCTCCGTCTCGGCGGATGGAGAGGACTACCGCCTGACCCTCGTGAAATAGCAGCCCCACATTGACCGCCGGGAGGGAACCGCCTTTGCAGTATATCGCAACCTTTTTCACCCACTATGACGCGGTCCGGTTCGCGGGCGACCTGCGCGGGCAGGGGATCGCGGTGCAGCTTTCCCCCGTGCCTCGGAGCCTGAGCTCCTCCTGCGGGACCTGCGCCCGCTTCGCCTATGAAGGCGATCCGCGGGAGTTGGACCGCGCGGGGCTTGAGCAGCTCGTGCGGACGGACTCCGGCCGCTACCTTCCGGCCATCGACAACCGATAATCCGTCACTCCAATCCGCTTATCCTACCACACAAAAGGGCCGCCCCGCGGGGCGGCCCTTTTGTCCTCTCCGGAACCCCGCCGCTTCGGGAAGGGCCCCGCCTGAATCAAATGTTCTTTGCCGCTTTCTTGAAAGAAAGCGGCAAAAGAAAACGCCGCCCTTTCGGGCGGCGGTTCTTTTCCACATCTCTCTCGAAAACGCGGGCCGCCCGCGGGGGCAAGAATCCCGCGGGCGGCAAGAAGGAGGGTATCAACAGATGGAGCGAAGTCAGCGAATGATGGTGCCGGTCTTTCCGGCGATGCCGTCCTTGGCCTTTTCCAGCAGAGTGATCAGCGCGTAGCGCTCCGGCTTGGACTCGGCGAACTGGAGGGCGGCCTGCACCTTCGGGAGCATCGAGCCGGGAGCGAAGTGGCCCTCGGAGATGAGCTGCCGGGCGCGTTCGGGGGTGAGCTCGTCAAGCCACTCCTGGTTGGGCTTTCCGAAGTTGATGGCGACCTTTTCGACCGCCGTGAGGATGATCAGGCAATCCGCGTCGACCGACTCGGCCAGGCGCGCGCTGCAGAAGTCCTTGTCGATGACGGCGGGCACGCCCTTGAGATGGTTGCCCTCCGTCTCCATGACGGGGATGCCACCGCCGCCCGCCGCGACGACCACCTGCCCCGCGTTGACGAGGGTGCGGATCGTCTCGATCTCGACGATGTGCTGCGGGCGGGGGGAGGCCACGACGCGGCGCCAGCCGCGTCCCGCGTCCTCCATGACGGTGTAGCCCTTTTCCGCGGCCAGCTTTTTGGCGGCCTCTTCGGTCATAAAGCTGCCGATCGGCTTGGTCGGCTTCTTGAAGGCGGGGTCCTCCGGATCGACGACGACCTGGGTGATGAGCGTCGAAACGGGCTTGTGGATGCCGCGGTCGAGCAGCTCCTCCCGCAGGGCGTTTTGCAGGTCGTAGCCGATGTAGCCCTGGCTCATTGCGCCGCACACCGACAGCGGGATCGGGTACTGCTTGGGATCGACCGCGTTGAGGGAGGCCATCGCCTTCTGGATCATCCCGACCTGCGGGCCGTTGCCGTGGGAGATGACGACCTCGTGTCCCTCTTCGATCAAATCGACGATCGCCTTGGAGGTCTGTTTGACCGCGATCATCTGTTCGGGCAGGTTGTTGCCGAGCGCGTTACCGCCCAGAGCGATGACGATTCTCTTTCCCATACCAAATTACCACCTTTTCATAATATCGGCTCAAACCGGCGGCGCCGGCAGATTGTGACGTCGGTCCCGGGAAGCGCGCTCCCCGGGACGCCGCAAAGGCGGAATCCGTACCGCTGCGGGCGGGGCTGCGCGCCGTTTACTTGGTCCAGCGGGGGGTGCCGCGCTCCTCGAGCGCCTTGAGGACCGCCTGCGGGTCCTTGACCTTCGAGAGGAAAATCATCGCCGCGATGACGTAGGGCTTGAAGGAGGCCTCCTTATAGAGCGGGGTGCGGTAGCGGTCGAACACCGAGGCCTCGACCTCGCCGTCCTCGCAGGAGACGCCGTTGATGTCGGCGGGCAGGCAGTGCAGGTAGAGCGCCTTGCCGTCCTTCGTGGTCTTCATGAGCTCCTCGGTGCAGCACCAGTCCTTGTGGTTGGCGTTCTGCGCGAGCAGCTCCTTTTCGAGCTTCTTGATGCCTTCCGAGTCGCCCTCGCCGTAGAGGTTGGTGCGCTTTTCCATGGCGGCGAAGGGCGCCCAGCTCTTCGGGTAGACGATGTCCGCGTCCTG
>NZ_DBMDHH010000073.1:0-11188 GCF_057433415.1 Anaerotruncus sp.
CCCCCCCGGGTGCTGTCCGTGGGGCGGGGCGCGGCGCGGGGGCGGTTCAGGCGGGCGCGCGCCCTCACCTCCGGGTATTGTCCGTGGGGCGGGGCGCGGCGCGGGGGGCGGAAAACCGCGCGGCGCGGCCGCGCGCACGCGCCTGGCGCGCGGGCGCCCCGAAGGGGCGCCGTTTTCCGTCCCCGTCTCCCCCTCCGCGCCAAAAAAACGCGGTGAATTTTCTGCGGTAAAGCGTCAAATAGCCCTTCCCCCGCGCGGACAAATATCGTATAATGGAACCATAACTGCGGCGCTCCGCCGCATATGGAAGGGTGGTCACATGCGAGTAGCAACAGACATCGGCGGGACCTTTACCGACCTGGTCGCCGTCGGGAAGGGCGGCGAGGTCTACCTGGCCAAGAGCCATACCACGCCCCCCAGCTTCGAGGAGGGGGTCATCCACGTCATCGAAAAGAGCGGCGTCGACCCCAGGAGCGTCGAGGCGTTCATCCACGGCACCACGACGATCATCAACGCGCTCACCGAGCGCAAGGGCGCGAAGACCGCGCTGCTGACGACGAAGGGGTTCCGCGACGTGCTCGAGATCGCGCGCTGCAACCGGCCCGACCTCTTCAACCTCGTGTTTGCCAAGCCCCGCCCCTTCATCCCGCGCTACCTGCGCCGGGAGGTGGCCGAACGGGTCGCCTTCGACGGCAGCGTGCTGACGCCCCTGTGCGAGCGGGACGTCGAGGAGGCGGTCGCCTTCTTCAAGGCCGAGGGGGTCGAGGCGGTCGCCGTCTGCTACATCAATTCCTACGCCAACGACGCGCACGAGCGCCAGACGGTCGCGCTGGTCAAGAAGCTCTGGCCGGAGGTGTTCGTCACCTCCTCCATCGAGGTCACCAAGGAATGGCGCGAATATGAGCGCACCTCCACCGTGGCGCTCAACTCCTACGTCATGCCGGTGGCGGCCTCCTACCTGAACCATCTGGAAAGCCGCCTCGACGAGATCGGCTGCGCCGGGGAACGGTACATCATGCAGTCCAACGGCGGCACCACCACCTTCGCGCAGGCTCGCCGCACCCCCATCAACATGGTGGAGTCGGGGCCGGTCGCGGGCGTGTTCGGCGCGGCGATCCTCGGGCAGGCGGTGGGGGAAAAGAACATCATCGCCTTTGACGTGGGCGGCACCACCGCCAAATGCTCGCTGATCGACGACGGCGAGGTGAAGGTCACGACCGAATACCGCATCGAGCGCACCGACAGCTACGCGGGCTACCCGATCATGGCGCCCGTCGTGGACATCGTCGAGATCGGCAACGGCGGCGGCTCGATCGCCTGGATCGACGAGGCCGGCTCCCTCAAGGTGGGGCCGCAGTCGGCGGGCGCGCTGCCCGGCCCCGTGGCCTACGGCAAGGGCGGCGCCGAGCCCACCACCACCGACGCCTGCCTGCTCACCGGGCGGCTGTCCGCCAAAAACTTCGACAACGAGGTCGATCTCGAGAGCGTGCGCCGTGCCGTCCGGGAGAAGGTGGGCGACGCCTTCGGCATGACCGCCGAGGAGGCCGCGATGAGCATCATCCGCGTGGCCGACTCCAACATGTTCAACGCCCTCAAGCTCATCTCGGTGCGCCGGGGCTACGACCCGCGCGACTTCGCGATGGTCGCCTTCGGCGGCGGCGGCCCGATGCACTGCGCCTACCTCGCGCGGGAGCTCAACGTGCGCAAGGTGATCGTGCCGGTGGCGGCGTCGGTCTTTTCCGCGTGGGGGATGCTCATGACCGACCTGCGCCACGACTACATCCAGACGAAGATCTGCCGCATGAACGAGGTCGCGCTCTCCGAGCTCAACGCCATGTGGGACGGCCTGGTCTCCCAGGCCCGGGCCCAGTTCGCCCAGGAGGGAGTCCCCGACGGGCGGATCGTCTACAGCTTCATCGCGGACATGCGCTACATGGGGCAGGAGCACACCGTCAAGGTGCACGTGCCCCCCGTCCCCTGGACCGACGAGGTCAAGGCGGAGATCGTGGCCCGCTTCCACGAGACGCACGAGCATTTCTACACCTACCGCCTGCCCGACACCCCCACCGAGATCGTGAACCTGCATCTCGTGGCCTACGGCAGGCTCCAGAAGCCCGAGCTGCACCGGATCGACCCGCAGCGGGGCCCGGTGTCCGGCGCGGTCAAGGAGACCCGCCCCGTCTACTTCACCGACGAGGGCTGGCAGGACACCCCCATCTACGACCGGGAGAAGCTCGGCGCGGGCGCGGCGGTCTCCGGCCCGGCGATCGTCGAGGAGGTCACCGCCTCGACCGTCGTCTGCCCCGGGCAGTCCCTCACGGTGGACGGCTACGGCAACCTGATCATTGAAACGGAGGTGCGGGAGTGATGGCAATGAAGATCGATCCCGTGACGCTGGATATCGTCAAGGATTCGCTGATCGCGGTCAGCAACGAGGTGTTCTACGCGTTCGCGCGCACCTCGATGAGCCCCATCATCTACGAGACGCTCGACTACGCGAGCGGCATCGCCGACGCGGACGGCAGCCTGCTCACCCAGGGCAACGGCGCCTGCGCCTTCATCGGGCTGATCGCCCCGATGATCCAGGAGATCGTCCAAAAATTCGGCAAAGACCAGATGAAACCGGGCGACGTCTACCTCATCAACGACCCCTACATGGGCGGCGGCACCCACCTGTCCGACATCGGCATGGTCATGCCCGTCTTCTACGACGGCGAGATCGTCGCCTTCGTGGGCAACAAGGCCCACTGGTCGGACATCGGCGGCATGGCCTCCGGCTCCTTTACGACCGACTCCACCGAGGTCTTCCAGGAGGGCCTGCGCTTTTCGGGCGTCAAGCTGGTCGACGGCGGGGAGCTCTGCGCCCAGCTCGCCGACATGATCAAATCGAACGTCCGCTTCCCCGCCGCCTCGGAGGGCGACATGTGGGGCCAGATCGCCTCGCTGCGCACCGGCTACCGCCGCATCGGCGAGCTCTGCTCCAAATACGGCGTCGAGGTGGTCCGGGGTTCGATGAAGCGGCTGCTCGACCAGGGCGAGATCGTCGCCCGCAAGCGTCTGGCCGAGATGCCCAACGGCGTCTGGGAGATGGAGGAGTTCATGGACGACGACGGGCACGGCAACCCCGTCAAAATTAAGGTGAAGATCACGATCACCGACGACGAGTTCCTCGCCGACTTCACCGGCAGCAGCCCGCAGGTGGCCAGCCCCATCAACACCGGCTACAGCTCCCTCTGCGCGGGGGTCAAGGTGGTCTATATGTCCATCCTCAACCCGAGCTTGGCCGTCAACGACGGCGTCTTCCGCCCCATGCGGGTCATCGCGGAGGACGGCTCCGTCCTGCGCTGCCACAGCCCCGCCCCCACCTCCTGCTACTTTGAAAGCATGATCTATTCCTCCGACGTGGTCTGGAAGGCCCTCGCCCCCATCTTCCCCGAGTTCCTCGGCGCGGGGCACATGCTCTCCGTCTGCTCGGTCGTGCTGGCGGGCCTCCACCACAAGACGGGCGAGCCCTTCCTCATCGTCGAGCCGACGGGCGGCGGCTGGGGCGCGAGCCGCGGCAAGGACGGCGAGGTCGGCCAGTTCTGCGTGGGCGACGGCGAGACCTACAACGTCCCCGTCGAGATGGCGGAAAACCGTTACGGCATCATGATCGACGAATACTCCCTGCACACCGACGGCGCGGGCGCGGGCGAATACCGCGGCGGCAGCGGCGCGGTGCGCGCCTACCGCGCCCTGACCGACGGGCAGCTCTTCACCGCCTCCTTCGGCCGCAACAAGTACCCCGCGTGGGGCGCGGCGGGCGGCGGCGACGGCTCCTACAACTACTTCGAGTTCCACCGGGCGGACGGCTCGGTGGAGGGGCCGTTCGGCATCGTGGCACGCACGGTGCTGGGCAAAGACGACGTGGCCTACATGGTCACCTGCACGGGCGGCGGCTACGGCGACCCGATGAAGCGCGACCCGGAAAAGGTGGCGTGGGACGTGAAAAACGGCTACATCACCGTGGAGCAGGCCAGGGAGGACTACGGCGTGCTCGTCGATCCGCGGACCTTCGCGGTCGCCGGGCTCCGCCGTTAAAAGGAGGCGCAAGGATGCTGGTACGCGACAAAAACGCGATCCCCCCGGTGGTGCGCGCCGACGGCGTGGCCATGACCGACCTGCTGGGCGGCGAAATCCCGGCGGGCGCGGGGGTGACGATGGGGTACGCCGTCTTCCCGCCCGGAACGGTGGTGCCCCCCGCCGCCCACACGGGCGACGAATACTCCTTCATCCTCTCGGGGACGGTCAAGTGCGAGGCCGCGGGCGTGGTGCACACCGCGTCGGCGGGCATGGCGACCTTCATCCCCGCCGGGGAGACGCACAGCAGCTTCAACGACGGCGCCGCGGAGGCGGCGCTCGTCTGGATGCTCGTCGAGAAATAAAAAGAGGCGGCCGCCCGGATGGGCGGCCGCCTCTTTTCTTTTTCACGCGGGGAGTTCCCCGGCTACTTCCGGTACTTATAGTAGATCGTGTAGGAGCTGCCCGACTTCTTGATCGAGACCTGCACCTCGGTCGGCGCCTCCTCCGTCTCGATGTCCTCCCCGGTGATCGGGTTGGTGGGCGCGGGCAGGGCGCTGCGCATCGACTGCATCGTCAGCTCGTTGATGATCGCGCGCAGCCCGGCGCGGCGGTCGCCCGCGTCGACCTTCACCTTCAGGAAGGTGCTCTTGAAGTCGTCGCCGTCCACCACTTGATAGCCGTATTTCCGGATCTCCCGCTTGGCGCGGTCGAGCAGCCATTCGGCCTCCTCGTCCGTCTCCTCCCCGCTGCCCGCCGGTTCGGCGGCTTCGCTCACGGGCGCGGCTTCCGGGGCGCTCGAGGCCTCCGCCGCGGGAACGGCTGCGGCGCCGGGACCTTCAGGTATGCTGGAAACCTCGGGCACACTCGATACCTCGGGCACACTCGATACCTCGGGCGCGCTGGAAACCTCGGGCGCGCTGGAAACCTCGGGCGCGCTGGAAGCCTCGGGCGCGCTGGAAGCCTCGGGCGCGCTGGAAGCCTCGGGCGCGCTGGAAACCTCGGGCGCGCTGGAAACCTCGGGCACGCTGGAAACCTCGGGCGCGCTGGACGCCTCGGGCACGCTGGAAACCTCGGCCGCCGGCTCCGCCGGCGCGCCGCACGCGGCGAGCTGCGCCGCCAGCAGCGCGGCGCACAGGATACAAACCGCCTTTCTCACAATCACCCGCTCCTTCCTCTCTGACAGGGGAAGCCGAAGCGGCGGGGCCGGGGCGTGCCCCGGCCCCGCCGTCGGTTTCCCGGTTTACCGGATCTCGATCGTCCCGCGCGCCGATTTGGCCATGAGGCCCTCGGTGTGCGGCGTGACATAGACGCTCTCCGAGACGAATCTCCCGGACAGCGGCATACTGACATAGTAGCTCAGGGTGTAGACGTCGGGGCCGTCCGCGTCGGGGCCGCCCCCGTCCGTTACACCGTCGCTCGCGGGGATGGCCTTCCCCCGGGCGCCGTCGTCCGCCACCGGCTCCTCGGCAAAGAAATCCGGGTCGGCCTCCTCGGCCGCCAGCTCCCGTTGCTCCCGCTCCCAGCTCCCGCGGTCGCGGTAGATGTAGCCGCTGACCGTCTGGGCCTCGTTTTCCACGCCGCCCCACATCCAACCGTTCGCATCCTGGTAGCTCTGGGCGGGCAGGTAGCGCATCCCCGCCGGGATGAGGTCGGAGACCGTGTAGCAGCCGTCGGGCGCGTCGGGCGCGAAGGTGACGCGGATGTCGACCCGCGCGGTGCCCGCGCGCTCGAGGGAGTCCGCGCCGACCGGGGTGTAGGTCTTTTCGACTTTGAGCCTGCTCGTCGCGGCGCCCGCGTCCGCGGTATGCGCGGTGTAGGCGGCGCAGGCGTAGAGCTCCTTGCTCCCCGAGAAATCCGCCTCCGCGAGCGCCTGCGCGCTCAGCGAGAAGGATTTGCAGCCCCTGCCCGAAAGGGAGATCTCCCGCCGCTCGCCGTTCTGCGTCACGCTGAACTTCGCCGCGCTCTCCCCCGCCGGGAGCTTGAAATGCTCGATGTAGGCGAGCTGCTCGAGGTTCGGGAGCACCTCCGACCGGGCGCGGTCGGTGTCCGCGCCGTTTAAGAAGCGCATGAGCGGGCCGGCGTCGGGATGGGAGGACACCGAGGTGAGCAGCAGCGCCGCCGCCGTGTTTTGGATGCGGTCGTCGAGCGAACCGCCCGCCTCGACGTATTTGACCGTACCCTCACTGACGAGCTGCCCGCCGAGCGATTCATAGACCGCGTCCGCGCCGGTAAAGTCGCCGAGCTGCGCCAGCCCCGCCCCGAGGTAGAGCTTCTGCGCGGGGGTGAGGGAGTCCCCCTCCCGCTCGAGCATGCGGGTGATGTCGAGCAGCACCGGCTCCCCGGCCGCCGCGAGCCCGAGGTAGGACATCACGCGCTCGTCGGGGGTGGAGGCGGCGTCCGCGAGCTTGCCGCGCAGGAACGCGACGGCGTCCGCCTTGTTGATCAGCTCGGGGGCCACGACGAGCATCTTGGCCGTCACGGCCGCGTCCCCCTCCGAGAGCGGCAGCAGCTTGACGCCGCCGTCCTCCTGGAGCGATTCGAGCCGGTAATCCTTGCGGACGGTCTCCCGGTCCTCCGGGTCGAGCAGCTCGTTTGCCGCGACGCGGGCGCGGTAGGCCGCGACCAGCAGCTCGGTGCGCTCCCCGTCCTGGGCGGACAGCCGCTGGAGGCCCTCCATATAGGGTTTCATCCGCTCGTCGTAGACGGTGAGCTTCACCGGGTAGCGCGCCGGCTCCAGCGAGCCGACCTCGGAGAGCGGAAGGTTCCTGACGACCGGGACGGCGAGCCCCTCCTCCACGACCGAGAACTCCTTCTGGAGCGCGTCGGAGTGGGCGCCGCAGGCCGCCTCAAAGCGGACCGCGTAGCCGCCCGCCTCGTACTTGCCGAAGTTGAAGGGGGTGTGATCGGACGCGCGGCCGGTGCCGGTCAGCCGGTCGACCTCCGCGCCCGTCCCGTCGAGGATGACCGCCGTGTAGGAGACGGCGTCCCCCGACTGGATGCCGGTGCCCGCCGCGGTCACCGACATCGAGAGGTCGTCCCCCGCGAGGTAGCTGTCGGTCACGACGGCGTTCAGGTAGAAGGGCTGTGTCGCCACCGCCCGGGAGGCGACGCTGCCCGCCTTGAGGTCGGGGGTGACCGCCAGCGCGGTGACCCGCCAGGAGGTCACATTGTCGGGCAGCTTGACCGAGAGGACCGCCTTTCCGTCCGCGCCGAGCTGCGCCGTCTGGAAGGCGGCGGTGTCGAGGAACTCCCTGCGCAGGTAGGCGCCGGCCCCGCCGCCGCCCGTGTCCGCGGCCCCTTCGGCCCCCGCGGTGTTGGGGATCGCCTTGCCGCTCTCGTCGTAGGCGCGGTAGGAGACCGCCTGCCGCACATAGGGGTGGTAGATGCTCCCGTAGAGCTGGCCCGCCAGGTCGACCGTCTGGCTTCCCAGCGCGAAGACCGCCTCGTCCACGACCCCGACGACGGCCGAGCCGGAGACGGGGTTCCCGGCGGCGTCCACGGCCGCGAGGGTGATCTCCGCCGTATCGCCCGGCCGGTAGGCCTCCCTGTCGGGCGTGACCGTCAGGGTGAGCTCCCTGCTGCTGTAGTCGTAGGAGACGTTGTGCGGGTCGATCGGGAAGACGTGCCGCCCGTCGAAATACGCGCCCGCGAAATAGACGTTGGGGAGGTAATCCTCCTTCATCGTCAGGGTGATCTCGTCCCCGTCGGTGACCCCCGCCTCAAACGCCTTGCGCTGCATGGCGGTGTAGAGGATGCGGCCCCGGTTCTCCGTTTTCACGCCGTTGGCGTAGAGCCCCAGCGTGATCGGATCCCCGACGTCCGCCGGGTCGTTGGCGTGCGGGTCGCTTCCGTCCACAAAGGTGTAGCTCACGAGGCCGTCCGCGCGCGGGTAGGGCGTCCTGCCGTGGAGGCTGTCCGCCACCGTGCCGATGACGCCGCCGTCGAACTGCGCCTCGAACCAGTAGAAGGTCTCGTCGCCGTCGGCGTAGGCGGAAAGCCCGGTGAAGACCGCGCCGCCGCCCGACGTGCCGCCGCGCAGGGTGTCCACCACCCGTTCGGCGCGCTCGTAGCGGTAGCTGGTGACGGTGCGCTTGTTGACGTAGTCGTAATAGCTGCTCGTGGGGACCCTGGTGTAGCTGATCTCATACACCGTCAGGGTGACGGGCAGGTCGGCGGAAACCCCCGCCAGCCGGTCGAACTCGTCCTCGTAGACGGCGCGGGCGAGCGGACGGGCGGCGCCGCCCTGGAAGAGCTTGGAGGGATCGAGCGACGCGGTCCGCACCGTGACGTCGCCGGTGGCCTTGTCGCGTTCGGTCCTGGCCGCGATCCGCGAGGGCAGCACGGTGATCGAGCCCGACTCATAGAAATAGCCGCCGTCCTCCCTGCCCGAATTGTCCACCGTGTACCAGAGGGACTGGGGCGTCCAGCCGAGCGCCGACTGCCGGTCCTGGCGCATCTGGGCGAGGTTCAGCCTGGTCGTGTGGGTCGCGCGGCCCTGCTCGTCGAGCCGGATGGCCGTCCGGCCGGGCCCGTCGGGGCCGGCGCTTCCCATATAGTTGCCGCTGAAGGTGAGCTCCCCGCCCGAAAGCGGGGTCCCGTCGTAGTAGCTCGCCTCGATCGTGAAGGTGACCGGATCGGTCGCATAGTACCAGTCCTTGTCGGTCGTGACGGTGATCCGGTAGGCGGGCTTCTGGTAACGCTCGATCGAAAAGCCCTTGGAGGTGTAGACCCCCTCGTCTCCGTCGGTGACCGAGAAGGCGTACCAGTCCTGCCGGATCCCCTGCAGGGACATGCTCCCCTCAAAGGTGCCGTCCGCCGCCACCGGGACCCGCACGCGGGTGATCTCCGATTCGGGGCCGTACTGCCCGAGCGTCGCCCACACCGCCTGCGGCAGCCCCTGCGCGCCCGTGCGCGGCTTGACCACGCCCCAGAACCGGACAGCGTCGTCCGGCTGGTAGATCTCGCGGTCGGTGTAGAGCGCGGTATAGAACCGCTCGTTGAGCGGCGTGTCCTCCCGCGCCGAGAGGGAAGCCTTTTCAAAGTAGACCGTCCGCGCGTCCCGGATGACCGACAGATAGGCGTCCTCCGTCTCGCCGGTCATGACGCGGGCGGTGCCGTCCGCCATCGTCGTGGCGGTGCGGGTCTGGCCGCTCTCCGCGTCCTCCCACTCGAGCACCGCGCCCGAAAGCGGCCCGCCCGTGACCGGGTCGTTCACCCACACGAGGGTGTCCCCGTCGGACGACTGGACATAGACGCTCAGGCTGCAGACCTGGAGGAGCTTCTGGACGAACTGCTCGTTGCCCTCCCGGTCCTTGCCCGAGACCGTCGCGATGTAGCAGCCCTCCTCGAGGTCGTCCGGAAGCGGTGCGTAGAGCTCACCGCCGTATTCGTCCGCCGGCAAAAGCTCGCCCGTGAAGGAGGCGGTCTCCTCCAGACCGGTCGTGTTGGCCACATAGTCGGTCTTTTCCCCATACCGTTCGGCGTAGAACGCGTCGCGGTCCCGCTGCTCCTTGATGAAGCCGCTGATGTCCGCGTAGCGGTGCAGCGAGACGTCGAAGGGCAGCCCGGTCATGTCGTCGCCCGCGTAGAGCGCCACCGACAGCGGATCGCCGGGCAGGAAGGTTTCGGCGTAATCCCCCGCCAGCCGCAGGCGCATGTAGTCCCAGCGGTCGGCCTCCTCCCCCGTCGTCTCGAAGGAGAAGTGGAGGTCCTCCTTGAGGCTCATGCCGCCCGGCGCGGTCAGCCCCGCCTTGACGGTCAC
Source organism: Anaerotruncus sp. (assembly GCF_057433415.1). Taxonomy (NCBI): domain Bacteria; kingdom Bacillati; phylum Bacillota; class Clostridia; order Eubacteriales; family Oscillospiraceae; genus Anaerotruncus; species Anaerotruncus sp. The sequence goes on from NZ_DBMDHH010000073.1 coordinate 9,824, forward strand.
CCGGTAGATGCTGTCGGGCGAGAGCGGTTCCGCCGGGCGGAAGATGACGGTGTAGTCGTTCGTCTCAAAGCTGCCTGCCGTCTCCGGCTTGATCTCGAAAAAATCCTTCAGGTTCACGCCCGGCGCATTGAAGGTGAACTCGATCCCCGCCTCGAGCGGCACATAGCTCGCGCCGTCGCGCGGGTAGACCCCGCTCACCGCGAGGTCGCTCTTCGTCTGGAAGGCAAACGACTGCACCACCGCCTTTGTCGCCGGGTTGATCACGCGGATCGTATAGACGGTGTTGTCCATGAGCGGCACGCCGGGCACCAGCGTCCAGTTTCTGCCGCTCCCCCCGATCGTATAGTCGCCGATGTCCGGCTCGATGTCCAGCATCGCGCGCAGCTCGTCCTGCGACACCCGCCAGCCCGTCGTGATCGTAAAGGAGCTGTCCGCCGCGAGCCCCAGCTCGGTCTTCTGGGTCGCGCCGATCTCCACCGACGCCATCACCATGTCCCCCGTCGGCCGCGAGAGCAGAAACGCCGCCCCCGCCGCCGCCAGGATGATGACGCCGACGATCGCCGGGATCAGCCATCTCTTCTGTTTCATTGGAGTACCTCCTTTCCGGGGGAGCTTTCGAGAAAGCTTCCCCGGACCCCTTCTTTCCGGGGGAACTTTCGAGAAAGTTTCCCCGGACCCCTTCAAAGCGTTTGGTTCAGGCCGGCCGCCGCGCCATAGAACAGGCGCGCGGCATGCGGCGAGGCTTTTGGCCGCGCGGTAACGTTTCTCCCGGGCGCCCGCCGCGGGGCGGGGCGGAAAACCGGGCGGCCCCGCCGCCCGCGCGCGAAGGCATGGCCTTCGCGCGAACGCCCGCCGGGCGTTGTTTTCCGCCCGCGGCCTTCCGTCCAATTAGTGGCAAATTCAGGACGGATTCGTGCATCTCCAGTATACCATATTTTTCGACAGGGAAAAACCGGAAAACACCGCAAAATAAAAAACGCCGGACCCCATCGCGGACGGGGGCCGGCGTTATAGAAACCAAAGGAAAAGGCCGCCACACGGCGGCCTTTTCCTTTGGAGCAGGTAACGGGGATCGAACCCGCGTTGTCTGCTTGGGAAGCAGAAGTGTTGCCATTACACCATACCTGCGCAGTGGATTTATGATAGCATTTTTTGGCGGGTTTGTCAACCGCCCCGCGCGGCGGAAAGGCGGGGCAAAAATTATCCCGCCGGCTGTGGAGGCAGCCGGCGGGGATCATTTTATCTCTCTGTCGGAAATATCTGACGGGTCAGATTATTTCACTTTGCGGAACGCAACAGCGCCAGCAGCAGCCAGGGAAACAACGGCGGCTACGAGAGCCACGTTGACCATGTCGCTGGAACCGG
>NZ_DBMDHH010000074.1:0-10815 GCF_057433415.1 Anaerotruncus sp.
TGGTTCCTTTCTTGGGCAAGCAAGAAAGGAACTCGCTGTCGGTCGACTACCGACAGGCCCTCCGACCCCCGGGCGGAATATCTAAAACCACCCCGGGGCGGAACCCGGCAACTCCGCCGCCGAAGGCGGCACATCTGAAGCGCCCCGAAGGGGCGCGAACAAATGCTCTCCCGCCCGCTGGGAGGAAAAGCCTAAGGGGTCGCTGTCGGCCGGCCACCGACAAGCTCCGCCGCTCGATGAGCGAAAATCTAAATCGTGGTCGTCACGTCGACGTTCGTGCGCGCGATCACGACGGGCACACCCTCCCCGACGGCGGCGCGGACGAGGCCCGCGAGGTAGTCTAGAACGATCGTTTCGGTGCCGAAATGCCCCGCGTCGAGCAGAGTGATTCCGCGGTGGACCGCGTCGAGCATCACGTCGTGCTTGACGTCTCCGGTGACATACGCCTGACAGCCCGCGGCGGCGGCCGCCTCAAGCATGTTTCCGCCCGAGCCGCCGCATACCGCCACCCGCTCGATCGCGCGGCCGCCGTCGCAGTAGCGCACCGCCTGGAGGTCGAGCATCCGCTTGACGTAGTAGGCGAATTCCGGCGGGGTCATGCCGCGCGCGAGGGTCCCCACGCGGCCGATGCCCTCGCCGGGGCAGGTCTCCTCAAGCGGCGCGGTGTCCGCAAGCTCGAGCCGCGCGGCGAGGATGTCGTTGACGCCGCCCCTGGCGATGTCGAGGTTGGTGTGGGCGCTGACGACCGACAGCCCCGCCCGGACAAGCCGCCAGACGAGGGTGTCGGCGGTGACCCGCTTCATGGGGTGGAAGATCACCGGATGATGGGTCACGATGAGGTTCGCGCCGCGCGAGACGGCCTCGTCGATTACATTGTCGGTCACGTCGAGCGCGACGAGCGCGCCCTTCACCTGCTCGTCCGGGTCCCCGACGAGCAGCCCGGGGTTGTCAAAATCCATCGCGAGCGAAAAGGGGGCCGCCGCGTCGATGGCGTTATAGACGTCCTTTACGTTCATGCCGTGCACCTGCTTTCCAGTTCTTTTAAGAGCGCCCGCAGTTCCTCGTATTCCGCCCCGGGGCTGGCGGCGCGTCCCAGCCCCTCCACCCGCTCGCGGATCAGCCGCGCCGTCTTGGCAAGGTACCGCCGCGCGGCGGGCGACGGGTCGTCGAGCAGCGTTCCGCAGTACACCTCGGCGGGCGTGAGCGTCCGCGCCCGGCCGGTATAGGCGGCCTGCATGACCGCGTAGGGGAAGTTTCCCGACACCACCGCCTCCTCCCGCAGGATATCAAAGCCGTTCTCCGCGAGGCTGCGGCGCAGCCGCTCGGATTTGGTCATCGGCTGGAGCACGAAGCGCAGCGCCGGGTCGCGGGTCCAGGGGGCTTTGCCGATGATTTCCCAGATGAGGTCGCCCCCCATCCCCGCAATCACGATGTCGTCCGCCCCGCCCGCCGGAAGCCCGTCGAGCCCCGCGCACAGAATCAGTTTCACCCGGTCGGCGACGCCGTATTCGGACAAAGTGAAAGCCGCCTTTTCCAGCGGCTTCCGGTTGATGTCGCAGGCGCAGCCCGCGGAAATCTTTTTCTGCGCGGCAAGCCAGGCGACCAGATATCCGTGGTCGCAACCGATATCCGCGCAACGCGCCCCCTCCCGCACCATCGAGGCGATGGTCAGGAGCCGCGCGTCCAGCTTGGGCAGGCGTTCCATCAGGCCAGCACGTTCTTGGCGTCGGTGGCGTTGAGCTTGCGGAGCAGCGCGTCGCAGTCGACCCCGTGCACCATGCATGCCTCCGCGATCGTCTCCCCGCGCGAGGAGGGGCAGCCCAGGCAGTGCATCCCCATCTCAAGGAAATATTTCGCGAGGGACATGTCGTTGTCCAGCGCCTCGCCGATCAGCGTATCCTTCGTATAGATCATTTTACAAACCTCCGTTTTGGGAATCCGATTTTTGGCCGCGGGTTCCTTGCGGCTATTATAACACCTTTTTTGCGCCGCGAACAGGGGAAAATCCAACTTTTCAGGGCATGAAAACGGCCGCCGTTATAAAACGGCGGCCGGAAGATGCAAACAGATTACTGCTGCTCCTTCATCTTGGCAAAGCACTCGGAGCAGTAGACCGGACGGTCCTCACGGGGCTGGAAGGGAACCTTCGCCTCGCCGCCGCAGGAAGCGCAGGTGGCGGTGAACATCTCTCTCTGGGGGCGCGCATTGTTCTTGCGGGCGTCGCGGCAAGCCTTGCAGCGCTGGGGCTCGTTGACAAAGCCTCTCTCAGCGTAGAACTCCTGCTCTCCCGCTGTGAAGACGAACTCGGCTCCGCACTCTTTGCATGTCAGTGTTTTGTCAGTGTACATTTTGGTTACCTCGCTTAAAATTTGATTTACCCGCTGGAACTGCGTGGACCGAGATTGAAAACCAAGCTCTGCCAATGGCGCCAAAGGGTAGTTATTATGCAATCCCTCTCGGGACTGTCACAAAATGGATCGCGTGCGTTTTCACTGGAAAACGCTCCGCAGCTTTCGCCGCACTCTCTGCAAGGCGTTGTCAACAGCTTTCGAGGATGAACCGAGTTCGCGGGACATCTCGTCGTAAGAGTAGGAGCTGAGGTACAATCTTAAAACCTGCCGTTCAAATGGGGACAAAAGGGTGGCTATCTGCCGGTTGCGCGCGTTTGTTTCCTCGCTCGCGATCAGCAGCTGTTCGGGGTCGTCTCCGGGAGACGCGAGCGCCTCCTCCGGCACGTCCTCGCCCAGCGAAAGATAGCTGCGCATCGGCGCGTTCTTGTCGCGCATATGCGCCGTCACGGTGCTGATGAGCTTGTTGTTCACGCACACCGCGGCAAACGTTTTGAAGCGCCCGGGGGCGTCCTCGCGGTAGTTGCGCACCGCCTTGAGCAGCGCGATCATGCCCTCCTGGTAGAGGTCGTCCGCGTCCGGCCCGCCCCTGGAATAGGAACGCGCGCGCGCGTGGACAAACGATCCGTACCGCTTGATCAAGATGGCCAGCGCCTCGTCGTCGCCGCCCTTTGCCCGCAGGGCGAGGGCCTCGTCGCTGGCGTCGCAGAGAGAGGTGGATTTTGCAGTGTCGTTCATGAGACCTCGTTCTCCCCGGCGTGTAAAACGCAGTGACCAAATTGATTCGTTATTCATTATAGCCACGGGGTCCGGTTTTGTCAAGCTATTTCAAAAATAGCACGCCTGCTCCCCCGGTTTTTTGACGTTTTCCCCAAAATTTCGCGCGGCTAATCGCGTACCGTCAAATCACGCAGCCATTTGAAGCCGAGGATGCGGAAGCTCGAGACCACCGTTTTGAGGATTTCGTCGCACTTGAGGCAGAGGAAGACGGCGGGCGCGGGCCAGCCGAGGATGAGCCCCGTCACGAAGCCGAGCGGCACCGCCACCCCCCACAGGAACGCCGTCTCGCAGATGAGCACGAACTTGGCGTCCCCGCCCGCGCGCAGGATGCCCACCATGCCGGTGATCGCGAGCGACTGGAAGAAGACGATGAGCGCGCCCACGCGGGTGATCCCCCGGGCGATCGAGATCGTCGCCTCGGAGAAGTTGTAGAAGGAGATGACCACCGGCCCGAGCGCCAGCGTCACCGCCGCCGAAAAGAGCCCCAGCACGACCGACAGCGCCAGCAGCATGACCGAGCGCTGCTTGGCCTTCTCGTACTCGCCCGCGCCGATCGTGTTGCCCACGACGGTGAGGGCGGCGTTGCCCACGCCGAAAATCATCACCGACACGAGCTGGTTGATCACCGTGTAGATCGAGTTGGCGGCCACGAAGTTGGTGCCCATGCGCCCGATGACCACCGCCGTGATCGAGGTGCCGATCCCCCACATCAGCTCGTTGCCGATGACGGGGATCGAGACGGTGAAGTACTTCCTGTAGAAGTCGCGGTTGCTCGGGAGCAGGTCGCGCAGGGAGAAGCGGATCTTCTTCTCCTTCAGGAAGAGGTAGCCCGCCGCGATGCCGAACTCGACGAGACGGGCGCAGACGGTGGCGATCGCGCCGCCGCGCACCTCCAGCCTCGGCGCGCCGAACTTGCCGAAGATCAGCACATAGTTGAGCGACGTGTTGACCACGAGCGAGGCAAGGTAGACGGCGATCGAGATGTTCACCGTCCCCACCGAGCGCAGCATCATGATCGTGAGGTTCGCCGCCGTATAGAACGGATAGGACCACCCGAGGATGCGCAGATACTGCACGCCGAAATCGATGACGGCCTCCTCGGTCGTGAAGATGCCCATGAACTGGCGCGGGAAAAAGAGCGCCACGCAGGAGAAGACGACCGCCGCCGCCATCCCGATCTTATAGGTGATCGCCTCGACCCGGCGGATGACCTCCACGTCCCGCTTGCCCCAGTACTGGGCGATCAGCACGTTGGCGCCGCCCGCCACGCCGAAGCAGACGACCATCAGCATGAACCACAGCTGGTTGGCGATCGACGTCGCGGACAGCTGCACCTCGCCGAGCTGCCCGATCATCAGCGTATCCATCATCGAGACGGCCACGGTGATCAGGTTTTGCAGCGCGATGGGCACCGCGATCAGCATCAGCGACTTATAGAAGCCGCGGTCGTTTACAAACAGTTTCATTCCATTCCCTCTCTGTCCTCAAACCACAAAAAACGGGCGGGCCCGCGGCCCGCCCGGCCTCCCTGTCCGGGGGCCTATTCCTCCACGGTGACCTTGACGATGGTCACCGGCTTGCTCGTTTTGCCGGCCGGATTGCCCGCCTGGTCGGTCTCCCCCGTGTCGAGCGCGGCGATCTTGTCGACGACGTCCATGCCCTCGATCACATAGCCGAACACCGTGTGCACATCGTCGAGGTGGGGCGTGCCGCCCACCTCCTCATATTTTTTGAGCGCCGGGAGCTTCTGGTCCGCGTAATCCTGCGGGACTCCCGCCGCATATTTGCCGTCAAGCTCGCCGTTGAGCTCGTCGATCCGCGCGTTGACCTCCTCCTGCGACTTGCCGCCCGCCGCCATTTCGGAGATCTCCCGCTGCGCGGCCGAGACCTGGTCGTTCATATAGAGGTTCAGCAGGTAGTCAGACAGGCCCATCCCCGAGAGCGCGTCCTTGCGCTGCACGATGAAGAACTGGCTGCCGTTGGTGTTCGCGCCCGAATTCGCCATCGAAAGCGCGCCGCGGAAATTGCGCAGCACCGGCGAGAACTCGTCCTCGAACGGCCCGCCCCAGATGCTCTCGCCGCCGGTGCCGTCGCCGTTCGGGTCGCCGCCCTGGAGCATGAAGTCGTTGATCACCCGGTGGAAGGTGAGGCCGTCATAGTAGCCCTCCCTCGCATGGGTGAGGAAATTCTCCACCGCCTTGGGGGCCTCCTTCGGGAAGAGGCGCACCCGGATCGTCCCCTCGCTCGTCTCGATCGAGGCGGTGGGATTGTCCGCGTAATCGCCCGTGCCCTCGAGCGCGGCGGTCATCTGCTCCATCAGCGCGAGGCCCTCCCCGCCCACCTCGGTCGGGACGGGGCCCGGCTCGGGCAGCGAGGCCTCGGAGGAGCTTTCCTCAGCGGCGGAAGACGGCGCCGGGGAACTCTCCGTGCCCTCCTCCTTGGCGCCGCACGCGGCGGCGGTGAGCATGACCGCGAGGGTCAGGAATATCGTCAGGATTTTTTTCATGTGTTTGGCTCCTTTGTTTTGATCGTTAGGCTAGTAGTATACCACACGCGCGCCGCTTTCACAAGGAACGGTTTGTGAATTTTCATCCGCGGTTGACTTTTCGGCCGATCCGCGCTATCCTGTTCCCACAAACGCCGTGCAAAGGGGATTTCTATGATATCGATCGACGAGATGCGGGAGATGCTCGGGGAGCTCCTGGACGAACTGCCCGAAGCCTTTTTTGAGGAGCTCAACGGGGGCGTCTGCCTTCTGGAGGAGGCCAAACGCGACCCCGCGGCGCGGGAGGACGACCTCTATATCCTCGGCGAGTACTGCGAGGGACCGCTCGGGCGGAGCATCGTCCTCTACTACGGCTCCTTCGCACGCCTGTTCGGCCGTCTGGGGCCGTTGCAGCTGCGCCGGGAGCTGCGCAAGACCGTCCGCCACGAGTTCCGCCACCACATCGAGGCCCTCGCGGGCGAGGACGCGCTCGACCGGGAGGACGAGGCGCAGTTTGGCGATTACCTCCGGCGGCACGCCGCGCGGGAGGACCCGGAGCGGGCCCGGCGCGCCGCGCTGGAAGCGGGCCGCCGGGAGGGGCGGCTCTTCCGCCGCCGCCCGCGCAAATGATCCCGGTCATTTAAAAAGGGGAGCGGCACGCCGCTCCCCTCTTCCATATCCCGTATCAAAGCCCCATTTATTATAGGGCGGCGCCATGTCCCGCCCTGCTCCGCTCGGTCCACTGGATGAGAACGCCCTCTGCGGCGGAGAAGAAAAGCTCCTGCTGCGCCTCCGGCAGGCGGTCCAGCATCGGCTGGAGGCGGGAGAGGTCGTTCCGGGGCAGCAGGTCCACCTCGACGTCGGCGCAGATCAGTTCCTCGATCTGGATGCCGAACGCGGCGGCGATGCTGTCCATCGTGTCGAAGGTCGGGTTCCCGTTGCCGCACTCGATGTCGCTGAGCTTCCGCAGGCTGATTCCCGCTTTCGCCGCAAAGCTCTCCTGTGAAACGCCCATCTGCTGCCTGCGGAATCTGACGCTCCGGCCAAGTTCCTGTACGGTCATCGGCAATCAACTCCTTCCACTGAAATTATAGGAGTTATTACCTGATTATGGAAACCATTCTATTTCTAGAATTATATTGCTTATCTCCCTCGAAACCACGGTCCCACCGGCGTTTCCGCGGTGGAGCGAACCGTCTCCGGCGGATGAAATTTTACATAGCTGTTCCCCTTTTCCCCGTCCGCGGGGGGGCTTCTAAGCAGGCCCTCTAAAAGGTCAGCCGCATCTGGTACCAGGTTTCCCCGCCGTGCGTCGACGCGGACAGGCCCTCGTTCCGGAACCCGAACCGCTCGTAATAGGGGATCAGACGCTCCTTGCAGGTCAGCACGACGCCCGCCCTGCCCCCGGCCTTCGCGTCCGCGATCACCCGCTTCATGAGCCGGGCCGCACAGCCCCGCCTCCGGTACGCGGGCGCCGTATCCACGCCGAAAATCATCATCCACCGGCCATTCTCCCGGTAGTAGCCGGTCGACCCGTACATGCCGTCCAGCAGGTCCTTTTCGTCCGTGGGCATCCCGTTGATCAAGGCCGCCAGGACCTCCCCGTCCTCCAGCAGCCAGCAGGACCCGGCGTAGGCCTTCAGCCGTTCGGCGAGGACCTCCCGCGGGGCCGCCTCGCCCGCCGGGAAGCAGGCCGCCTCCACTTCGCAGATCCGGTCCAAATCTTCCGGGACCGCGAACCGCAGGGACATTTGATCAGCGCACATGGCGTGCACGCCCTCTCCGTCGTATTTCCGCCCCACGGACGATTCCGTCCGGGCGGCGCGGACCATACAAAAACCGACCTGTCGAAACAAGTCGGTTTTTGTATGGCTGGGCCGGCAGGATTCGAACCTGCGAATGCAGCAGTCAAAGTGCTGTGTCTTACCGCTTGACGACGGCCCAATTTGAGAAATTCCCCGCCCGCTACGCGGCCGGGGAATTTGATGGGGTGGGTAATGAGATTCGAACTCACGGCCTCCAGAGCCACAATCTGGCGCTCTAACCAACTGAGCTATACCCACCATATGGCGTGTCCCGTTTTCAGGGACGGCGCGTTTGTCTCGGCCCGGCGAGAACGCCCCGCGTTCAAGGAGGCCTGGCGCAAAGTGAAAATGGCGCGCCAGGAGGGACTCGAACCCCCAACCTACTGCTTAGAAGGCAGTTGCTCTATCCGGATGAGCTACTGGCGCACAATCGGCCGCCCTCAGGCGCGGGGGTTATGGAGCGGGTGATGGGAATCGAACCCACGTTTTCAGCTTGGAAGGCTGACATTCTACCATTGAACTACACCCGCAGGCTTTAAGCGACGCATTTAATTTTAGCAAATTTGCCATCCCTTGTCAATAGATTTCCGTGCCCGCGCGCGCCTTTATTTCCCGGCCGCGCGGGCGGCCCCCTCCCGCCCCGAGATGGCCAAATGGTGAACGCCCTGTGAATTCTGCGACCGTTGACCCTATTTTCTTGCAATCCACGGCACATTACGATATAATATTCGTGCACATTCAAGGCCCAAAGCGCCTTTTGCCCCGCATTTGCGGGAGATCACTTTACGGAGGCAGCCATGTTCAAAATTTCCCCATCCATCCTCGCCTGTGATTTTGCCAACCTCGAGGCCGAGGTGTCCGCCATGCAGCGCGCCGGCGTCGAAATGGTACACGTCGACGTGATGGACGGTCATTTTGTCCCCAACATCTCCATCGGACTGCCGGTGGTCGCCTCCCTGCGCAAAAAGACCGCCCTGCCGCTCGACGTGCACCTGATGATCAGCGACCCGCTCACCTATGCGCCGCAGTTCTGCGACATGGGCGCGGATATCGTCACCTTCCACGTCGAAAGCGAAAGCGATCCGCAGGCCGTCATCGACGCCATCAGGGCGAAGGGGAAAAAATGCGGCATGACCATCAAGCCCCGGACCCCCGCCGAAGCCCTCTTCCCCTATCTTTCCCAGCTCGACATGGTGCTGGTGATGACGGTGGAGCCCGGGTTCGGCGGACAGAAGTTCATGGCAGACATGTGCCCCAAGATCGAGGCCGTCCGCCGCGAATGCGGCCGGCTGGGCGTCCCGATGGACATCGAGGTGGACGGCGGCATCGACGAACGCACCGTCCCCGCCGTCGTGCGCGCGGGCGCGAACGTCTTTGTGGCGGGCAGCGCCCTCTTCGGGAAGCCCGACTACGCCGCCGCGGTCGCGGGGCTGCGCGCCGCCGCCGAGGGCGCGCTCTGACCCCTCAGCCGAAATAGGCGCAGATCAGGTCGACCGCCTTGTCGTCCAGCACCTGTTCGGCGTGCTCTCCGAGCCACGCCTCGGCCAGCTCCCCCTCCCCGCAGCGCGGCGCGAATTCGTCGAGCAGCGAGAGGGTCACCCCGCCCGCCTCGTCGAGCGGATGCACCACCAGCCGCCAGCCCCTCCCCATGCGGTAGAGGGCGCTGCGCAGGATCCGGTGGGAGCAGCGCCGGAACAGTTTGACCGACCCTTCGATCAGGGCGTCGACGTCGTCAAAGGCGTAGACGACGGGCGCGGCGACATGACGCCGCACCTTCCACCGCTGGGGGCGGCGCCGGCCCAGCCCCGAAAAGCAGATTTCGCAGCCGCCCTCCCCCGCGGGGGCCACCTCCACGAGGATGCGGCCGCCCGCCTCGAACTCCACCGCGCCACGCGCCGTCTCCAGCAGCGTCAGCAGCAGCGAGCGGGTACGCAGGTCGCGGTAGTCGAGCGCGTCGTAGCTGAGACCCAGCTCCTCGAGCTCCTCGCGCGTGAGCGCCACCCGCAGGCGGCGCGGGCCGAGCTGTTGATACTCCATCGCACATTCCCCCCCGCACTATCTTATGTTCTTCGCAATTTTTTGATTATCGGAGGTTGCTTATGGCGGGTTTTTTCTATAAAGGCATCCTGCTTCAGCAGCATAAAGAGCCCGCGCTCTCCCGGGACCTGCGTGAGTTCGTCAATGCCGACACCATCGGCGTGACGATGGACCGCCCGCCCGTCGGGGACGCGGATTCCCTCACGCCGGCGGAGATCGCTTCGCTCGCGCGCGACGCGCATATCGTCGACGAGCGGGACGGCCAGCCGCTCGCGGACAAGCTGGCCGCCTGCCAGCAAACGCCTCCCCGCCTGCTGATCGCCGACGCGGTCGACGACGAGCCCTACCTCTCCAGCCAGCTCGGCCCCCTGCTCAAGAACCCCGCGCACAGCGCCCTCGGCCTGCGCCTCGCGCAGCGCGCGGCGGGCGCCGCGGAGGCGCAGTTCGCCGTCTATAAAAATCTGACCGACCTCGACATCCGCATCCCGCGGAAGATCGAGGGCTTTTCCGTCCGCCGCATCCGCGGACGCTATCCGGCCGAATACCAGGCGTCGCAGGCCTTCGAGGCCGACGACGACGTCCTGCTCATCGGCGTGGGCGCGCTCATCCAGCTCGCGCGCGCCGTCCTCTTCAACCGCCCGCAGACCACCACCTTCGTCACCGTCGCGGGCGACTGCATCGGCAACCCCACCAACCTCGAGGTCTCCCTCGGCATGACCATCGCGCAGGTGCTCGAACGCTGCGGGCTCATCGAGGACCCCGCGCGCGTCGTCGTGGGCGGTTCGATGACCGGCATCTCGGTCATCGACACCGAGAACACCCTCGTCACCCCCTCCACCCGCGCCGTCCTCGCCTTCCGCCAGGACTTCAAAAGCCTCGGGTTCGGCTGCATCGGCTGCTCCCGCTGCGTCCACGTCTGTCCCAAGGGGCTCAACCCCTTCTTTATCTACCGCGCCGTCCAGGAAAAACGGTACGCCGCCTTCCGCACCCTCGACGCGCAGATGTGCATCGGCTGCGGGACCTGCAGCTACATGTGCCCCGCCAAGCTCGACCTGTCCGAGACGGTCCAGAAGGCCGCGCGCAGCTTTAAGCCGATGGCCGGTTCGATCCGGACGAACGCCGCCCTGCTCGCCAAGAAGGACGCCGCCGACTATGAGAGCTACCTGGCCGATTACGCGCTCCACCGCGCGCAAATCGACCACCGCAGGGCGCTTGCCGCCGCGCGCCGCGCCGACGAAAAGCGCCGGGGCGAAGCCGCGGCCGCGCACGCCGCCGCGGACAGGGAGGCGGACCGCGCCCTTGCGCAGGCGCTCGCGGACCACCGTGCCGCCGACGCGGTTCTCATAGCGGTTGCGGCGGA